>JAUXQA010000504.1 GCA_030683195.1 Rhodoferax sp.
CGTCAGCGCCTGCAACGTGGCCGATCTGGACAATATGGCGCTCATGCCCTGCCACGCGTTATTACAGTTTTACGTCGCCCCGGCCACCACACCGGACGGCAAAGGCCGCTTGAGCTGCCAGCTTTACCAGCGCAGCGCCGACATCTTTCTGGGCGTGCCCTTCAACATCGCCTCTTACGCCCTGCTCACCCACATGGTGGCCCAGCAATGCGACCTGGACGTGGGCGACTTCATCTGGACCGGGGGCGACTGCCACATTTACAGCAACCATGCCGAACAAGTTGCGCTGCAACTCAGCCGCGAGCCCCTGGCATACCCCCGTCTGAACATCAAACGCCGACCCGCGTCGATTTTTGACTACGAGTTTGACGACTTCGAGGTGATCGGCTACGAATGCCACCCCGCCATCAAGGCCCCGGTGGCCGTGTGATCAGCCGCCGACAACTCTGGGCCCTGGTCGCCCTGACCCTGATGTGGGGTGTGAACTGGCCGATGATGAAGCTCTCGCTGCGCGAACTCTCACCGCTGTACTTTCGGGCGTTGACCATGACATGTGGTGCGCTGTGGCTGTATGTCTTTTACCGTGCGCGAGGTCTGCGCATGTGGCCCCAGGGCAATGAGTGGCGCTCCGTGATCAGCCTGGGCATTCCCAACATACTGGGCTGGCACACGGTGTCCATTCTGGGCGTGCAACAACTGGCCTCCGGGCGCGCGGCCATTCTGGGCTTCACCATGCCGATCTGGACCGTGCTCATCAGCGTGCTGTTTCTGGGTGAAAAACTCACCCGGCGTGTGGCGTTTGCCGCCGTGGCGGTGGGGGTGGCCATCGCCCTGCTCACCGCCAACGAATTCACGGCCCTGGCCGGCCGCCCGGTCGGGGTAGCCTGGATGGGGCTGGCCGCGCTGCTCTGGGCGGTGGGTACGCTGATGATGCGCCGCGCCCATTTGACCTTGCCGGTGGAGACACTCACGGTCTGGATGATGATTTTGGCCAGCATTTGCCTATGGGCGATTGCCGCAATCAGCGAGCCCTGGCCGGCGTGGCAGTTTTCCACTGCGATGTGGATCAGCCTGGCCTATGGCGCCTTCATCAACTACGGCTTTGCCCAGATCATCTGGTCGGGGCTGGCTCGCAACCTGCCGCCCTCAACCAGCGCCATGAGCATCATGGCGGTGCCGCTGGTGGGCACCTTGACGGCCACCGTCATTGTGGGCGAATCGCCGCATTGGCAAGATTTTGTCGCGGTCGGGTTCGTGATGGCGGCGATAGCGGCCGTGTTGCTACCCGCACGCCTGAAACCAAAAACCGCATGAAACTTCACCTTATCTACGCCCGCGCCGCCAATGGCGTGATTGGCAAGAACAACGCCCTGCCCTGGCACTTGCCCGAAGACATGGCGCATTTCAAACGCACCACGCTGGGCTGTCCGGTCCTCATGGGCCGCAAAACCTGGGACTCGCTGCCGCCCAAATTCCGCCCGCTACCAGGGCGCCTCAATGTGGTGGTCACACGCCAACCCGACTGGCAGGCCGAGGGTGCACTGACTGCCCACTCCCTGGAAGAGGCCTGCGAGCGGTGCCCCGTTGACTGCAACGCCTGGGTGATTGGCGGTGCCGAGATTTACAGCCAAGCCCTGCCACTGGCCGATACCGCCGTGGTGACCGAGATCGACGCCGATTTTGAAGGTGATGCTTTTGCGCCAAAACTCGACACTCAGTGGACAGAGATCGCCCGCGATCGCCACACTTCATCCACAGGACTGAGTTTCAGTTTTGTCACTTATCGAAATAACGCAAAGGTTTGACATGTCAGGACACGGATTTCACGTACACGGCCCCCACGACCATGAGCTTGAGCACGCCCAACAAGGCGGGGGCCACGGCGACTCAGGCGGCATGATCAACCAGATTGCCATGTTTACGGCCATCGTCGCCACGGTGGGGGCCCTTTTTGGATACATGGGCGGCGCCACACAGGCCAATGCCGGCTTGTACAAGAACAACGCAGCCATCAAGAAGACAGAAGCCTCGAACCAGTGGAATTTCTTCCAGGCCAAAAGTACAAAGCAGTCGCTGGCAGAGTTGGCTCGCGACCTGGCTCCGGACGATAAAAAAGCAGGCTACCAAGTCAAGATCGAACGCTATGAAAAAGAAAAAAACGAGATCAAGCTGGTCGCCGACAAGCTGGAGGCCGACGCCACCGAGTGGGATAAAAAGAGCGACGACCAAATGCACCAACACCACCGCTGGGCACAGTCCACCACCGTGCTGCAGGTGTGCATTGCTTTGGCAGCCATCGCACTATTGACCAAGAAAAAGTGGCTGGAATACGCCATGTTTGCGGCAGGCGGCATCGGTTTGATCGTTGGCGCCCTGGCTGCGCTTCACATTTAATAGCAACTGACAGATTTATAACGCCGGCTAGAGCCCGATTTGACTATGAAACTTGCCACCTGGAACATCAACTCCCTCACAGTGCGATTGCCGCAGGTCCTGGACTGGCTAACGGCCAACCCGGTCGATGTGCTGGTGCTGCAAGAGCTCAAAATGACGGACGAGAAGTTTCCGTTTGAGGCCTTCACGCAGGCGGGCTATCACGCCCACTGCTTTGGCCAAAAGACCTACAACGGTGTGGCTCTGCTTTCCAAAACGCCAGCCACCGACGTGGTCAAAAACATTCCCGGCTTCTCTGACGACATGGCGCGTGTCATCAGTGGCACGGTCAGCGGCGTGCGGGTGATCGGGGCCTATTTTCCGAACGGCCAGGAGCCGGGTTCCGATAAATTTGACTACAAGATGAACTGGCTCAAGGGTCTTCGCGACTGGGTCAAAACCGAGTTGGTTGCCCACCCCAAGCTGGTGTTGATGGGCGACTACAACATCACCTTTGACGACGCCGATGTATGGGACCCCGTGGGTCTGAAAGACACCATCCACTGCACCGACGAGGAGCGCTACCACCTGGGCGCATTGGTGGCACTGGGGCTGCATGACGCTTATCGTCTGTTCCCGCAGGCGGAGAAAAGCTACTCCTGGTGGGACTATCGCAACTTTGGCTTTCCCCGCAACCGGGGTATGCGCATTGACCACATCCTGGTGAGCAACGCACTCAAGTCCAGCGTGACAGGCTGCGTGATCGACAAGACCCCACGCAAAAACGAGCGGCCCAGCGACCATGCGCCGGTGATCGTGGAGTTGCTCGACTCTTGAGGAGAGTGGCTACTTTTTAGTAGCTACCAAGGCAATAGATACGCCGGCTAGAGCCTGTTTTCACTCCAAACCAAGCTCCTGTATCTTGCGGGTGATGGTGTTGCGGCCAATACCGAGCTTTTGAGCCGCCTCGATGCGCCGACCCCGCGTGGCTGCCAGCGCTGCCTGAATCAACCTGGACTCAAAGCGACGCGTCAACTCATCCCATACGTCATGGCGACCGCTTGCCAACAAGGCCACGGCATCCGCCTCCAGACCCAACTCCCAACCAGCACCATTCGCGGGCGAGGCAAGGCCCGCCACAGGCAGGGCTGACAAAGCCAATGAGCCTGACGCATCTGCGCCCGACAAGACCGTCTCGGGTGCCAGCAGCAACCCCGGCCCGGGGTCAGGCAAAAAATTCACCGGTGCCGGATTCGCCGCGCCCGACTCAACCGGTGCCGGTGCCACATTCACACCCACCTCGGGCGGCAAATCCTTCGGCTCCACCATTTGTGCCGGTGCCATCACAGTCAACCAATGGCAAATGTTTTCCAACTGACGCACGTTCCCGGGAAAGCCGAAATTCCCCAGCCAAACCAGCGCTGCATCAGAAATCCGCTTGGGATCAACGCCGAGCTGCAGTGCACTTTGTTGTAAAAAGTGGCGGGTAAGCATGGGAATGTCTTCACGGCGCTCGCGCAGCGCTGGCAAGCGCAGCCGAATCACATTGAGCCGGTGGTACAAGTCCTCCCGGAACCCACCATCCTTGACCCGCTGCTCCAGATTCTGGTGCGTCGCCGCAATCACGCGCACATTCGTCTTGACAGCGCTGTGGCCACCTACACGGTAAAAGTGCCCATCGCTCAAGACCCGCAACAAACGCGTCTGCAGGTCAAATGGCATATCGCCAATTTCATCCAGAAACAGCGTTCCCCCATCGGCCTGCTCAAAGCGCCCGCGTCGCATGGTCTGGGCGCCGGTAAAGGCCCCGCGCTCGTGGCCAAAGAGTTCCGACTCCAGCAGATCCTTGGGAATCGCCGCCGTATTGATGGCCACAAACGGCCCCTGGGCGCGCGGCGAATGCTTGTGCAAAGCCCGCGCCACCAACTCCTTGCCTGAGCCGGACTCGCCGGTGATCATGACGGTGACGTTGCTCTGGCTCAGCCGGCCGATGGCCCTGAACACGTCCTGCATGGCCGGGGCCTGGCCCAGCATCTCGGGGGTGTCCGCCATGCGTTCCTCGGCCACCTCCTCGCGCTGGCTTTCCTCCACAGCACGGCGTATCAACTCGACCGCCTTGGGCAAGTCAAACGGCTTGGGGAGATATTCAAATGCGCCGCCCTGAAAGGCCGACACCGCGCTGTCCAGATCAGAATAGGCGGTCATGATGATGACCGGCAAGCCCGGATACTTGGCCTTCACCTTCTCAAGCAGGTCCAGGCCGGAGCCGCCAGGCATGCGGATGTCGCTGACCAGCACCTGAGGGCCGCTGTCATCGCCGTCATCGTTGGCGGCGTTCAACGCGGTCAACACATCGCGCGGGTTGGTGAAACTGCGGGTGGGCAGGTTTTCACGCAACAGCGCCTTTTCCAGCACGAAGCGGATGGACTGGTCATCATCTACGATCCAAATCG
>JAUXQA010000321.1 GCA_030683195.1 Rhodoferax sp.
TCTTGCCTACTGTTTTTTCTGCCGGTGCAATGCCTGCGCAATTCACCAGGCCCATGAGCTTGCCCATGGACACGGCTTTGGCGACAACGGCCTGGCCGTCGGCTTCGTTGCTGACATCGCATTTGACAAACGCGCCGCCAATCTCTTGAGCAACGGTTTCGCCCCTCTCGGCTTGCATGTCCGCAATGACGACCTTGCCGCCAAGGGTCGCCAATCTGCGAGCGGTACCTTCGCCCAAACCCGAAGCTCCGCCAGTGACGATGAATACTTTGCCTGCGATGTCCATATGATTTCCTGAGGTAGCTTGACGTTGACGTAAACGTCAATTATGGCGCAGCCATTTCAGAAAATATTTTGATCGCCTTGTATATTGGTCTGAAAATCATGGCTATAATTTGAGGCTTGGGATAGTTAAAGGCGCATAGCTCAGCTGGTTAGAGCACCACCTTGACATGGTGGGGGTCGTTGGTTCGAGTCCAATTGCGCCTACCAAGATACTCCGGTAAGGGTGACCAGCCTTTATTAGTAAGCGAGATATCTTGGAATACAGCAGATAAGTACTCCCTAAAATGTGTTGCGGTGCAACGCAGCAATTTCTCGGTTTAGCACTGAGTCGGAGTAAGTTCATGGCAAGTTCAAAAACCGCTGATGGCAGTTCTGTGCAGCGAGTCATAAAAAAATACCCTAATAGACGACTCTATGATACGGATACGTCCAGTTACATCACGCTGGCGGAGGTCAAGCAATTGGTTATGGATAGCGAGTCGTTCGTGGTCCGCGATGTTAAAACCGGCGAAGACCTGACCCGCAGCATCCTGCTTCAAATCATTCTCGAAGAAGAGGCCAACGGCTCACCCATGTTCACGGCGCCCGTGCTGGCTAGTGTGATCCGTTTTTACGGCCACACCATGCAAGGGTTCATGGGAGGCTATCTTGAGAAAAACATTCAGTCGCTTATGGATGTCCAGACGCGTTTTGGGGAGCAATCCAAAGGGTTGTCGCCCGAGATGTGGAGTCAGTTTGTGGCAATGCAGTCCCCTGTGCTGCAAGCCCTGATGGGCGGCAACCTTGAGCAATCAAAAAGCATGCTGGTGCAAATGCAGGAGCAAATGCAAAAGCAGACAGGCCAGATGCTTGGGGCATTCGGAATCAAGCGATAAGCAGCGGTGAACGCTGAACCAATCAATATATGAGTGAAGTCATCACAAAAACCAACGCCGCGCCCAAAGTCGGATTCGTCAGCCTGGGTTGTGCCAAAGCACTGACCGACTCCGAACTCATCCTCACGCAACTCAGTGCAGAGGGATACCAAACCTCCAACACGTTTGAGGGTGCCGACCTGGTGATCGTCAATACGTGTGGTTTCATCGACGATGCCGTCAAGGAGAGTCTGGACACCATTGGTGAGGCCTTGGCGGCTAATGGAAAAGTAATTGTTACCGGTTGTCTCGGTGCCAAAGCAGGCGATGGAGGAGGCAACCTAGTGCGGCAAATGCACCCCAGCGTGCTGGCCGTTACGGGTCCGCAGGCAACGCAAGAGGTGATGGATGCGGTCCATGCCAATTTGCCCAAGCCTCACGATCCGTTTATCGATCTGGTCCCGAATGCCTTTGGCGTGGCTGGGATCAAACTGACGCCACGGCATTACGCCTATATCAAGATCAGCGAGGGCTGCAATCACCGCTGCACGTTCTGCATCATCCCGTCCATGCGGGGTGACTTGGTATCGCGCCCGATCGGTGATGTGCTGAAGGAAGCCCGCGCCTTATTTGAAGGGGGTGTGAAAGAGTTGCTGGTGATCAGCCAGGACACATCGGCTTATGGTGTGGATGTGAAGTACGTCACCGGGTTTTGGGATGGCAGACCTATCAAGACCCGTATGCTGGAGCTGGTTCAGGCTTTGGGCGATATGGCCGAGGGGTACGGAGCCTGGGTGCGTTTGCATTATGTCTACCCCTACCCGAGCGTTGACGATGTCATTCCGCTGATGGCTACCGGCAAGGTGTTGCCCTACCTTGATGTGCCCATGCAGCACAGCCATCCCGATGTGCTCAGACGCATGAAGCGCCCTGCGAGCGGTGAACGCAATTTGGAGCGAATCCAGCGGTGGCGCGAAATTTGTCCGGAAATTGTTGTTCGCAGCACGTTCATTGCTGGGTTTCCGGGTGAAACGGAAGAAGAGTTTTCAAATTTGCTGGATTTCATGCGGGAAGCCAGGATTGACCGTGCCGGTTGCTTTGCCTACAGTGCGGTGCCTGGCGCGTTGGCCAACGATTTGCCGGGCATGTTGCCGATTGAGTTGCGCGAAGAGCGGCGAGCTCGCTTCATGGCGGTAGCGGAGGCGGTTTCTGCGGCCAAGTTGCAGCAACGGATCGGTGCCACGATGCAGGTACTGGTGGATTCTGCACCGGCTTTGGGTAAAAAAGGTGGCATTGGACGCTCATACGCCGATGCGCCGGAGATTGATGGCGTTGTGAAGCTTCTGCCGCCCGAGAAAATTAGCAAGACATTGAAAGTGGGTGAATTCACCAAAGCGCGCATCGTTGGCACACAGGGTCATGATCTTGTGGCCCAGCCCTTCTGAATTGCAGTCCTTGAGAATAGTATTCACTAATTCAAGGACAACAAAAAAGCTGCTAGAAGTCTTGCGACCTTTAGCAGCTTGTTTGCAAAAAAAGACTGGAAACCATTATTTTTGGTTTCCAGAATTCATTTATATTGGTGCCCGGAAGAGGACTCGAACCTCCACACCTTTCGGCACACGGACCTGAACCGTGCGCGTCTACCAATTCCGCCATCCGGGCATCACAGGAAAGAGAGAATTATATCAAGAATATTAGCCAAACCAGCGGCTTGCTGGAAGAATTTGAAGGAATCGTTCAAGGGCACCGTGATGGTCATGGTTTTGTAACCCGTGACGACGGCCAATCCGATATCTACCTGCCGCCCAACGAGATGCGTGCGGTGCTGCACAAAGACCATGTCAAAGTGCGGATTGTCCGCAGCGACCGCAAGGGTCGTCCCGAAGGCCGGGTGGTGGAAATTACCGAAAGATCCAAACAGCCCATCATCGGTCGCCTGCTGCAGGAGAGTGGTATCTGGATCGTGGTGCCCGAAGACAAGTGCTACGGGCAGGATGTGTTGATTCCCAAGACGGCCACCGGTTCAGCCAAGCCGGGGCAAGTTGTTGTCGTTGAATTGACCGAGCCGCCGTCGCTTTATGGCCAGCCAGTCGGGCGGGTCAAGGAAATTTTGGGTGAGATCGACGATCCCGGTATGGAGATTGAGATTGCGGTGCGAAAGTTCAGCGTGCCGCATGAATTTTCTGAAGCCTGTATCGCGCTGGCCCGCACTTTGCCGGAGGCGGTACGCCCGCAGGATAAATTGCACCGTGTGGATCTGACCGATGTGGCGTTGGTGACGATTGATGGAGAGGATGCTCGGGACTTTGACGACGCGGTGTACTGCGAGCCGGCCAAGATTGGCAAGGGCAAATCAGCCATCAAGGGATGGCGACTCTTGGTAGCCATTGCAGATGTCAGTCACTATGTTGAGAATGGCTCTGCCATCGATGTGGATGCTTATGACCGGGCCACCAGCGTTTACTTCCCGCGCCGGGTGATCCCGATGTTGCCTGAGAAACTGTCCAACGGCTTGTGCTCACTCAATCCCGAAGTTGAACGCCTGTGCATGGTGTGCGACATGATGGTGACTGAAGATGGTGAGGTATCAGCCTACCAGTTTTACCCGGCTGTGATGTGGAGCCATGCTCGTTTCACTTACAACGAAGTCGCGGCCATTTTGTCCAACACCCGGGGCCCGGAGGCGCTCAAGCGCAAAGACCGTGTGAATGATCTGGTGAATCTGCACGATGTATATCAAGCCTTGTTGAAGTCCCGAGCGCGCCGTGGCGCTGTGGATTTTGAGACCGTGGAGACGCAAATTGTGTGTGATGAAGTGGGGCGGATTGAAAAAATCATCCCTCGAACCCGCAACGATGCGCACAAGCTGATTGAAGAGGCGATGCTGGCTGCCAATGTGTGCAGCGCCGACTTCATTGCCCAGAGCAAACACGCCGGGCTGTTCAGGGTGCATCAAGGCCCGACACCAGAGAAAAAAGAAATCCTGCGCAATTACCTCAAGGTGACCGGGGTGGGTCTGACCATCAGCGACGATCCTTCACCCGGTGAATTTCAGGCCATTGCCAACGCCACCAAGGACCGTCCGGACGCGCAGCAGATTCACTCCATGCTGCTGCGTGCGATGCAGCAGGCTATTTACACGCCTGTGAACGAGGGACACTTTGGTCTGGCCTTTGAGGCTTACACCCATTTCACCAGCCCGATTCGCCGTTACCCTGACTTGCTGGTACACCGGGTGATCAAGGCGATTCTGGCTAAATCCAAGTACCAGCTTCCGGTATTGCCCACGCCGGGCGAGGCCCATGCCAAGTTGTCGCGGCGGCTTGAAAAGGGGCTGGCAGCGCGGGTTGCGGAACCCGGCCACAAACCCAAAAAATTGACGCAGGAGACCCAGGCCTGGCAAGCCGCTGGCATGCATTGCAGTGCCAATGAACGCCGCGCCGATGAGGCCAGTCGCGACGTGGAGGCGTGGCTCAAGTGCAAATACATGCGGGAGCATTTGGGCGAGGAATTTGCCGGCGTCGTCAGCTCCATCACCGGTTTTGGCATCTTTGTGACCTTGGAGGCCATGTATGTCGAAGGCTTGGTGCACATCACCGAGCTCGGTGGTGAGTACTACCGCTTTGACGAGGCGCGCCAGGAGTTGCGTGGCGAACGCAGCGGCATGCGTTATGCCATTGGCACCAAGGTAATGGTTCAGGTGAGCCGGGTTGATTTGGATGGTCGGCGGATCGATTTTCGCTTGGTGCAGGAGGAGGGCGCTGCGGTGCGACCCCCGCGTGACAAAGCTGCTGCCCGCGACGGTGCCATGCAGCCTGAGGTGAGCATGGATGCCGCAAGCCGTCCGGGCAAACGTCGCAGCCCTAAAATCACTGAGCCGTTGGCGCGCTCGCCCAAATCTGCATCGGTGTCTGCAAAAGCTGCCACCAAGCCGGTTGCAGCCAAGAGCAAAGACAAGGCGAGAAAACCGCGCCGAAGAACGTGATTCCAACTTGAATGTTCAGATTTTTCACCTAAAACTATGACTACAACGACTTCTAAAATCGCCATCGTGACCGGGGCTGGTACTGGTATCGGAAAAGCTGCTGCCCTCGCGCTGCTTGAGGATGGTTACCGTGTGGTGCTGGCCGGTCGGCGCGCCGAGCCGCTGGCCGAGGTTATTGCCCTGAGCGGTGCAGGTGAGCGTGCGTTGGCTGTGCCCACTGATGTATCCGATATTGATTCCGTCAGAGCTTTGTTCGAGGCTGCGGTGCAGGCGTTTGGCCGGGTGGATGTGCTGTTCAACAATGCGGGTGTCAGTGCACCGGGGATTCCGCTGGAGGATTTGACACTGGCGCAGTGGAGGAATGTGGTTGACATCAACCTCACCGGTATGTTTTTGTGCATTCAGCAGGCGTTTCGGGTAATGAAGGCCCAGACGCCGCGGGGCGGGCGCATCATCAATAACGGCTCGATTTCGGCCACGACCCCGCGGCCTAACTCCATTGCCTACACCTCGACCAAACACGCGGTCCAGGGTTTGACCAAGTCGGCGTCGCTCGATGGTCGCAAGTACGATATTGCCGTGGGTCAGATCGATGTGGGCAACGCTGCAACCGACATGGCCCAGAAGATGGCTGCCGGGATTTTGCAAGCCAACGGCGATATTGCCATTGAGCCTTTGATGGATGTCAGCATCGTGGGCCAATCGGTGTTGTATATGGCGAATTTGCCGCTGGAGGCCAATGTGATGTTCCACACTGTGATGGCGACCAAAATGCCGTTTGCAGGTCGCGGGTAGGCTTTTTTTAAAGAAAATAGCCTTCTAGCCGGCGTTTTGATTGGTTCTGAAAAGTTTTTTTGATAGCAAATAAAAAAAGCCCGCAAGGGCCTGTTTTATTCAATGGGTTGAATGCGGCGCGCCAGCGTTCCGGCCGTCAATGGAAAGGTGTCGGGCCATTGGTCGGCCGCGAGGCCATGCTCATAAACGGCCTGACAGGCAGCCTCAAAAGGTGCAAGTCCACCAGCCAGTCGCGCGCCCACCATGCCAGCGAGGACATCACCGGTTCCGGCTGAGGCCAGACGTGCGTTCCCTGTGGGGTTGATGACGGGCACTTGCCCGGGAGCGGCAACTACTGTGCCCGAACCTTTGAGCACGACGGTGCAGTTGAAGCGCTGCGCAAGCTGTTGGGCCGCCGCCAGGCGGTTGCGCTGAATCTCGATGACCGTGCAGCCGATCAAGCGCGCAGCTTCCAGTGGGTGCGGTGTGAGCACCGTCGCGGCCTGACGTTCTCCCCGGGCATTCAGAAGGGCCTGGAGTGGGACACTTTTTGCTATTGAATTCAAGGCATCCGCATCAATGATTATGCCGGCTGCAGTCGATATGGCCTTAAAAAGAAGCGTGGCCATGTCGTCACTGCCGCCGCAGCCACACACCACGGTCATGGCAGACAAGTTCAGTGTATCGACCGGCCTGAACATCAGTTCCGGTTGCAGGGTGTCCACCGACAGGCTGCCGCCATCGAGCAGCCCGACAAAAACCCGCCCGGCACCAGCGTGCAGCGCTGCGGAGGCGGCCAGCAGGGCGGCGCCTGTCATGCCGGCGGCACCCCCGATCACGGCCACGTCGCCATAGCTTCCCTTGTGCGAAGCGTGCAGGCGCGGGGCGTTTAAAGGCGGGCCAGCTAGCCAGGCGGTGGGCGTCGTGAGCCGCTGCCCGGATGGCATGAGGGTGTCTGCAGAAAGATTGTCCAGCCACACTGTGCCGGCCGCATCGCGCCCGTGGGCGGTGAAGAGGCCGGGTTTAAGGGTCAGCAGGCTCAGGGTGTGCGTCGCCTTGACGCTGAGCCGCGCCAACTCACCGGTATCCGCCTGTAGCCCTGTGGGCACATCAACCGCCAGCACGGTACCAAGGCCGTCGTTCACGGCGTGAATCCATTGCGCCATGCGGCCTTCAGGTTCCCGAATTTCGCTCCCTATGCCCAGTAGGGCGTCAACGCACAGGTCATACGTTGCCGGAGGCTCATCGGCAAAAACCACGCCGGCTTCGACCGCACGCCCATAGGCCAGTGCGGCATCTGGGGGCGCTTGTTCGGCGTTGCCAAGCCAGGTGACGATGGGGGACTTGCCCCAGCATTGCAGGTGCATGGCGGCTTCGAGCCCGTCGCCGCCGTTGTTGCCGGGGCCACACGCCAGCCAGACACGCCGGGCGTGGGGCGCCAACGCCAAAGCCAACTGCGCCACAGCCAGCCCCGCCCGCTGCATCAGGGTGTTGGCGGGAAGACTTGCCTGGGCCGCATGCTCAATACGGCGCGTGGCGTCCACGTTGTGCAGGGGCTGCGCCACACGGTGATCAATCTTCAGCATGGGTAGAGGCCGGTTGGTTTAGAACTCGTAGGTCTCGCCTTCGCGGGCCAACCGGTACTCGGGGTCGCCAGCTTGCTTTGGATGGTCGGCCAGGACTTGTGCGAAGGCCGCTTCCAGCGCGTCGTCGCTGCGGGTAGGTTCGTGGTGGGTGCAGAACAAGACCTTGGCCCCCGCCTCTTTGGCGTACTGAATGCTGGTGTTGAAAGTGCCATGGCCCCAACCTTTCTTGGCCGGGTATTCCTGCTCGGTGTAGGAGCAGTCGGCAATGAGCACATCAACGCCTTGCATGGCCCGGCGGATGCTGTCAGTTTTTTCATCAACAAAGGTCTGGTAGAGGGCATGGTCCTCATCTCCCGGCTCATAAATATTCATGGGCGGTTCGTGGTCACCGGTAAAAAAAACCGACTTGCCGTCGGCCTCAATCCGGTAACCAAAATCAATGACGGGGTGATTCATCAGGTAGGGCGTTACGGTGGCCGACCCGATCTGGATGCTTTGCTCTGGTGCCAGGGTGATGTATTCAATGCGGGCTTTCATTTCGGCCTCGCGCACCGGGAAGTAGCTGTATTGCAGCTGCACCGACATCACCTGTTCCACGCCCTTGCCGGATACAGGATCAAACGCGCCATGCAAACGCAGCGTGTTGCCTGGAATGAAGTTGGGTATGAAAAAGGGCAGTCCCTGAATGTGATCCCAGTGCGAATGGGTGATCAGCACATTGGCTGTCACGGGCAATTCGGCAAGTAACGTTTGGGACAACGGGAAGATGCCGGTTCCGGCGTCAATGATGATCAGCTCGTTGCTTTCGGTACGGATTTCAATGCAGGTGGTGTTGCCACCATAGCGCACTGTGCTGGGCCCGGGTGAGGCAATGGAACCGCGCACACCCCAAAATCTTACTTTCATGCCTTGCCCTCACATTTTTGAAAACAATCTCGCGTCCTCGAACACGCTGCTCAAGTCACCTAGCGAGACGATAACCTCATCCAGTGATCCACCAAGCCGCTTGACGATGGTGGGAGGAAGTTCATCGATACAAGCATTGCCGCCAAACCCGAATTCAAGCTTTTTACTGATCTGGTTGGCTGCAAAAACGCAGGCGATCATGGGCGTGTCCATCAGCTCCGGGGTGTGCTGGTGGCGAATGGTTTCGATCAGGTCGGCAGGGAAACGCCATTTTTCCACCAGCATGGCACCCACGACGGAATGATCGGCGCCGATCAACTCGTTCAGGGCCACGTGGAGTGAAGTTTGGTTCAATTGGCTGGTCTGCAACGCCTGACCAAATTCCTGTGGCATGAACTGGGCAAAGACGACTTTGCCGAAGTCATGCAACAGGCCGGCAATAAAGCAATCCATCGGTTCGGCGTCATCGACCCTGAGTGCCAATTGCTTGGCAATCCCGGCGGTGGATAGCGAATGGATCAGATACTGCTGCCCATCAAAACCCGCTGCATTGCTGGCTGGCAGCATGCCAATGGCAGCAATGCTCAAGGCCAGATTTTTGATGGTGTTGAAACCCAGGTACACCACGGCGTGGCTAATGGACGTGATCTGTTTGGGCAGGCTGTAATAAGCCGAGTTGACGACCCGGAGCACCTTGACGGTGACCACCGGATCTTTGTCGATGACCTGAACCAGGTCCTTGGGCGTGGAGTTGACATCGCGTGTCAATTCCAGAATTT
>JAUXQA010000508.1 GCA_030683195.1 Rhodoferax sp.
AGATGCTTGGAGGTTGAGGTGGAGTTCAACCCGATCTATTTGGGGCAACCGGTCTTTTCAGATGTGGACATGTTTTTGCGCAGTCAGGGTTTTGTACTGTGGAAGCTGACCAACCAGGTGCATTACTCGCGTGACGGAGCGCCAGATACCCCGATTGGGGACGACACCATCTACTACGATGAGCGTCAGCAAGTCAAGCACCCCATTTATGGAGGGCAGCTTTATTGGGCGAATGCGCACTACGTAAATAGCCGGGTTTTGGCAGTAACCGCACCAGATGAGTCTCAAAAACTGCGGGACATCAGCTTGTTTGAAACCCTTGGCATGCCAGATGTCACCCGGCATTTGCGCCAGCCGATGGCTACCGCCGCTAGCAAATGATTATTTCTTACGCGCAAAATTACGAGGACGTGATGCTGTGGCGGGCGTTGTCTCAGGTGGAAGGCGGTTTTTATATTGATGTGGGGGCCAACGACCCCTCTGCGGATTCGGTCACGCGGCTGTTTTATGACCGGGGCTGGCACGGCATCAATATTGAACCGCTGAGCCTGCATGCAGCCGATCTGCAGCGTGAGCGTTCACGCGACATCAATCTGTGTTGCGCTGCCGGTTCCGTGGAGGGCGAGATTGAGCTCTGGGAGTCGGATGTGCGCGGCTGGGCCACCGCTGACCGGGAGGCCATTGAGGCGCACGTTGCTCAGGGTGACACGGGGAACTTTACACGGGTGCCCGTACTGACGCTGAGCGCCATTTGCGAGAAATACGCCCAATCGGATATTCATTTCCTGAAAATCGATGTGGAGGGGTTTGAGCAGACCGTGCTGGAAGGTATGGACTTTGAGCGCTTTCGACCCTGGCTGGTGGTGATTGAGGCCACTCGCCCCAACTCATCGGAAGAAATCCACGGGCAATGGGAGCATTTGCTGACGGGTGCGCGCTATTCGTTTGTGTACGGCGATGGATTGAATAGGTTCTATCTGGCGCAGGAGCATGCTGAGCTGGCGACCAGGTTCAGGTATCCGCCCAATGTATTTGATGCTTTTGTGAGGTACGCACAAATCGAACCCGAAGCGCGAGCGGTGCTTGCAGAGCAGCATGCGGCGGAAGCCGATGCCCGCGCCACGCTCTCGGAGAAGCATGCAGCAGAGGCCGCTCACCACGCTGCGCTGGCCGAGGTCCGCGCGACCGAAGCCGCCACACGCGTGGTGATGGCAGAGATACGCATTGCGCAATCGGACGAGCGCACCGCGTTGGCTAATGCTCGCGCGGAGAAGGTCAGCGCTCGCGCAGCGCATGCCGAAGCATCCGCCGCAAGTGCAACAGCACGCAACGCAGCATTGATGAGCAGCTTGTCGTGGCGTGTGACGGCCCCATTGCGGCGGCTGCTGGATTTGGCGCATGACCTCAGGGCTGGCAACTGGAGGTCGCGAATGAAGCAATTGAGCATGGGTGGCGTCATGCGGCATGGCGAGAAGGCCAGGATACCGCGCGAATTGCTGCATTTGTCGCCTAGCGTGCGCCAGATTTACACAGACCTGAAGACTGCCATTGCCGCGAATGGCAACCTTGATGCTCTGCCGATCGCCCCGGGGAAGCGCCCCAGGCTGGCCTTTGTATCACCGCTTCCACCGGAACGCAGTGGCATTGCAGACTACAGCGTGGCGTTGTTGCCCGCGCTGGCGCGCTTTTACGAGATTGATGTCATCGTCACGCAAGACCGGGTCTCTACTCCATGGGTCACCGAACATTGCGGTGTGCACACACCGGACTGGTTACTCGAGAACGCCCATCTGTTCGACAGGGTGCTGTATCACTTTGGCAACTCAAGTTACCACCAGCACATGTTTGATTTGCTGGCACGAGTTCCCGGTGTGGTGGTGCTGCATGATTTTTTTCTGGGTGACATTCAAAACTATCTGGAAGTTCACGCGCACCACCCGGACGCCTTTACGAGGGCACTCTACACCTCGCACGGGTACGGCGCGGTAGGGGAGCGCCTGGGGTCAGATCATGCTGCGAAGGTGGTGAGCAAATATCCCGCCAACCTTGATGTGTTGCAAATGGCCCAGGGCGTGATCGTGCACTCTCAGTATTCACGTCAATTGGCTCGGGATTGGTATGGCGCTGCTTTCCCGGACGACTGGTCTGTGATTGCACTTTTGCGAACGCCTGAGTTGCAGTCAAATCGGGCAATGGCCCGCCAGGCCCTGGGTTTGAAGGAGCGCGACTTTCTGGTGTGCAGTTTCGGTATTTTGGGAATGGCAAAGCTCAATCACCGGCTGCTGGAGGCTTGGCTGGCCTCACATTTGGCAAAGGATATGGCGTGTCATTTGGTTTTCGTCGGTGAAGAACACGATGTGGGCTATGGTGCGCAATTGAGACAGTCCATTGCTGCCAGCGGCCTGGGTGAGCGGGTGCAAATAACAGGCTGGGCAGACACAGAGACTTTCCAGAACTACTTGGCCGGTGCGGACATGGCGGTGCAGCTGCGTGCTTTTTCACGCGGCGAAACGTCGGCTGCGGTGCTGGATTGCATGAACTACGCCTTGCCCACGATCGTGAATGCGCAGGGCGCGTTTGCTGAGCTGCCTGCTGATGCGGTGTGGATGCTGCCCGAAAATTTCGAGAACGAGCAATTGACCGAGGCTCTGGAAATGCTTTGGCAAGACGGTGGTAGGCGCATCGAGCTGGGCCAGCGTGCACGCCAGGAGATTGAACGTCACCATGGCCCGCACATCTGCGCACAACAGTATTTTGAGGCGATCGAACTAAGCAATCAATCGGCACAAGAGCGCGGCAATGGATTGGCCCGGGCCATGACAAGACTGGCAGGGAGGATTCCGTCAGAAGCCGAGTGCAAAGCATTGGCGCAGTCGATCCATGAGGAAAACCCCGGCAGGCGGGCCTCAAGGCAGCTGCTGGTGGATGTCTCTGCAACGTGTAGAAATGACCTTAAGACTGGAATCCAACGTGTTGTCAGGGCGCTGGTCTGGGAGCTGGTCCAGGCACCACCAACAGGTTTTCGCGTGGAGCCGGTGTATATGACCGATGACGGTGGCGTGTGGCATTACCGCTATGCCCGGCGATGGACGTCGGGGGCCCTTGGCTTTTCGGGTGAATGGATGGAAGACGAGCCGGTAGATTTCTGGCCCGATGATGCCTTGCTAGTGGCCGACTTTACATCTGCATTTGCCGTTGAAGCAGAGCGTTGCGGGTTATTCGGCGCGTTGAAAGACCGGGGCATTGGTCTTCACTTTTTTGTCTACGACCTTTTGCCGATTCAGATGCCGGAGTTTTTCCCGCCGGGGCAGTTTGGTTTTGGCGAATGGCTGGGAGTTCTGGCGCGCGTGGCAGACAGTGCCACCTGCATATCCAGGGCTGTTGCGGATGACTTGAGGACCTGGATGAGCACTTCCGGACCAAACCGG
>JAUXQA010000512.1 GCA_030683195.1 Rhodoferax sp.
GATGCGCCGGACGATCCACGATGAGTGAGTCGGCCGCGCCGCCTGACGGCCCGCGATTTGCGCTGGCCCGCCTGATCACAGGTCAGGTTTGTCTGCACGCGTGCATGTCAGGCATGCGTCTGGCTTCGCCCCTGTTGGCCCTGCGGGAGGGCTACAGCCCCCTGGCCGTGGGTTTTTTGTTGGCCCTGTTTGCCTTGATGCAGGTTTTTCTGGCCTTGCCTGCGGGGCGGTATGTCGATCGGCATGGTCTCAAGCGGCCGATGGCCTGGAGTGTGGGTATCGCCTTTTTGGGTGCGGGGCTCGCTGCAGCCTTCCCGATCTTCCCGGTGTTGTGTCTGAGCGCCTTGATGACCGGTGGCGCCACTGGCGTCGCGTCGCTGGCCCTGCAGCGCCATGTGGGCCGCGCCGCCAGCGGCGCGGCTGAACTCAAGCGCGTGTTCAGCTGGCTGTCCATCGGGCCGGCGATTTCAAATTTCATTGGCCCGTTTTCGGCGGGGGTGCTGATTGACTACAGTGGGTTTCGGGCCGCTTTTTCATTGATGGCGCTGCTGGCCCTGGTGGCTTGGCTGTGGGTGCGGTCCGCTGTGGAGTTGCCGTCGGTGGTGACTGAAGCGGATGCCGGGCCCAAAAAAGCCTGGGATTTGCTGCGCGAGCCCCTGATGCGGCGCCTGCTGCTGGTGAACTGGTTGTTGTCGTCGTGTTGGGATGTGCACACCTTTGTGGTGCCGGTGCTGGGGCATGAGCGTGGGTTCAGTGCCTCGGTCATTGGCGCGATTCTGGGTGCCTTTGCCATTGCGGCCACCGTGGTGCGCGTGGCACTGCCTTTTGTGGCCACGCGGGTGAACGAGTGGACGGTGGTGGGTTCGGCCATGTTGGCAACCGCCGTGCTGTTTGTGGCGTATCCCTTCATGGCTTCGCCTTTGGCTATGGGTATGTGTTCGGTGTTGCTGGGCTTGGTGCTGGGGTCGGTGCAGCCCATGATCATGAGCACTCTGCACCAGATCACGCCGGGCCACCGCCACGGCGAAGCGCTGGGGTTGAGGCTGATGACCATCAATGCGTCCAGCGTCCTCATGCCACTCTTGTTCGGAACGGCTGGCGCAGTCGTGGGCGTGTCGGTGGTGTTTTGGTCGGTCGGTGTGGCCGTGGGGGCAGGTTCCAGGCTGGGCTGGCTGCTGCGCCCGCCTTCAAGTTAGCCGTATGGATAGCATCTCGCCCGACAGAATCACCCGGATTCCGTGTCGTTGAGCGTGCACCCCGTGCAGCAGGGCGTTGGCAACCTTGTCGGCTCCGATAGCCCGGTAGTTGACGGGAATCACGGGTCTGAACAAGGCCATTGCAAGCATGCCCAGCTTTTCGGCCGGGCGAGCCGCTTGGGCCAAAGCACCGCGGTCACCCGTCAACAAAGAGGGGCGCGCAATAACCAAAGCGCTGTAGCCCATTTGGCTCAGCGCTTTTTCGGTTTCGCCTTTGACGCGGTTGTAAAAAACCGTCGAGTCCGCATCAGCACCCATGGTGCTGACGACTCCTAGTTTTGTAGCGCCTAAGCGTTTGGCTACGCCGGCTACAGCCACGACAGCCTCAAAATCAACAGCTTTGAAGGCTTTTTGGCTGCCCGACGCCTTGATCGTGGTTCCCAGCGCAATGAACACGTCGTCCACATGATCCAGGCCAGGGATGGACGTCAGTTGATTGAAGTCCACCACATGGTTTGTCAGCTTGGGGTGGTTGATCCCCAAGGGCCGGCGGCCCACACAGTGAACCGCCTTGTAGCGTTTATCGGTTAAAAGATCCGCGAGAACCGCCCGGCCCACGAGACCCGTTGCCCCCGCCACCAAAGCCACCCGTTCCGCCTCCACCGCCGCCGCTGCGGCCGCCACCTGATCCTGCATAAGAACCTCCTGAGCGGTTACCGCCACCAAAACCACCACCGCCGCCGCCACGGCGTGCGCCGCGTTCAGCCATCATGTCAACGCTGGTGCGCATCGGATCGGGCTGACCCTGGGGCGCGCGAGCAGGCGCATTGCCGCCATGCCCACCACCAAAACCGCCGCCGCCGCCGCCGCCGCCGTTGGCATTGCCGCCACCGTAGCCGCCGCCATTGCTGCCACGTCCCTGCGCTGGGCGCTGCGCGCTGCGAGGTGGTTGAAAGTCGCTGTTGGGTGCGTGGCTGCGTGGGGCGCTGCTGCGCTGTCCACCACCACCGCCGCCGTTGCCACCCCGCCCGCCGCCCGCGTTGCCGCCACGGTCGCCCTGGGCGCCTTTGGACTCGCGAACACGTGTCAGCATTTCAGTGCGTGCTGCTTTTCCAGCAGCCATCATCACATCGCGGCTCGGCGGTTTGCCTGCGCCACCCCACACGGTTTGGCGGCCCATGGCAATGGGCTCAGCCTTTTCGCCGGGCTCTGGCATGAAATTTTCAACAATTTGAACCGGAATATTTTGCTTGGTGAAGCGCTCAATGGCTTGCATGAAGCCTTCTTCGTCCAGGCACACCAGGTTGACAGCGGTGCCGTCAGCGCCTGCGCGACCAGTGCGGCCAATGCGGTGCACATAGTCCTCGCACACATTGGGAATCTCGTAGTTCACCACGTGCGGCAGGTCGTCAATGTCAATGCCGCGTGCCGCGATGTCCGTGGCCACCAAGGCACGAATATCACCACTTTTGAAGCCGCTCAGTGCCTGGGTGCGGGCCGCCTGGCTCTTGTTGCCGTGCAGGGCCATGGCCTGAATGCCGTTTTTGGTCAGGAATTCGGCCACATTGTTGGCGCCGAATTTGGTGCGGGTGAACACCAATACCTGGCTCCAGTTGTGCTCCTGGATAATGTGCGCGAGCAAAGCTTTTTTCTTGCCGCGACCCACCGGGTGAATCAATTGGGTGATGCGCTGCACCGTGGTGTTGCGCGGGGTCACCTGAATGCTTTGCGGGTTTTTCAGCAAAGTGGCGGCCAGGTCGCGGATCTCGTCACTGAAAGTGGCCGAGAACAGCAGGCTTTGTTTCTCTTTAGGCACCACGGCCAGGACTTTTTTCACGTCATGAATAAAGCCCATGTCCAGCATGCGGTCTGCTTCGTCGAGCACCAGCATTTGCACCTGGCCCAGATCCAGCACGCCTTGTTGCAGCAAGTCCAGCAAACGGCCGGGGGTGGCCACCAGAATGTCCACGCCTTTTTTGACGCGGCTGATCTGTGGGTTCATGCCTACGCCGCCAAAAATAACGGTCGAGCTCAGTTCCAGGTACTTGCCGTAGGTTTGTACCGATTCTTCAACTTGGGCTGCCAACTCACGGGTGGGTGTCAGGACCAGAGCACGGATGCCCAGACCGCCGAATTTGTTCTTGGGGGCCGTACCCTGGCTGAGCTTGTGCAGCAGGGGCAGCA
>JAUXQA010000007.1 GCA_030683195.1 Rhodoferax sp.
GTAGGGGAATTTACGCTCGTGGTCCAGCACAGGGCGATATGGGAATGCAAGCGGTGCCAAGAGATCCAATTCAAACGGAACTGACAACTGAGTGTGGCCCAGCGCAAGCAGTTGTTGACTCAGCCAAGGGTCCGCTGCTGCGCGGTCATGGCTGGCCTGGAGAGTCAATCTGATGCGGCCCGCCTCCCTGGCCATCCGAAAGGCACCGGTGAGCTGGTCAGCCACCGCGGGGACCGAGTAAATCAACTCCTTGATGCTCTCCACCGAGGGCATGCCGGTCGGCCGGTCGGTGATGCGGCCTTTGACCGAGACGACCGGCAGCCAGGGAACGGTAGTTGCCGCCAGCTGAGCCGCCTGGGCTGCGTCATGGCGGGACACCAGCTTGCCCACGTCGCCACTGGCATACCTGGGTAGTGGGATGATGGCATGGGGGTCGAGCATCGTAAAACACAGCTCCCCAAATCCATCCTCATCAGGGTGGAGCACCTCGATATGGCAACGCAAAGGGCTGTAGCAAAACACGGACGGGACTGAACCGCCGTCGGGCTTGCCTCCCAGCAATTGAGCCACGGCCGCGTGCACCCGCATGGCACGGCGCAGCCGGATGGTTTCGCGGGTTTCAAACAGCAGGTTGAGCCCCAGTTCCCCCACGCCAAAAGAGCTGCCAATCAGGCGCTGCGTATCACGCTCCAGGTCCATGCCCATGCGCGCCGCAATGAAGTCGCGCTGGGCTTCAACCAAGACCTCTTCGCCGATGATCACGCTGGTGTTCAGGGCTGCCCAGTCGACACCAGCCGTGCGCGCCTCATCCAGCAGACGCCGGATAAACAGGGGGTCTGTGCACAACAGCGTTTGATGAAAATGTGGGCCGACATCGCGCAAGATGGCACACGCCATGTCCTCGCGCACACTTACATTGGCCACAGCCACCGCACGCGACCGAAACACCACGCCCATCGGCAGGCAATTGACCAACAGCGTCGCGTGCTGGTCTACCTTGAACACATCTTGCAGCCCCAGGTCGATATCAAACCACGAGGTCTCATGCTGCGCACGCGCTGTCAATCTGAAGCCAAAGCTGCGCCCACCCCGCCCGGAGCTGGTCAACACATCAGCCAAGTCGGTGGCAGGCACAGGCCGGGCCAGTTGCGAAAGTGTGAAGCGCTCAAAGGTATTGGCCTTGGTCAGCACGGGCAAGGTGGCCAGGTCAGTGTGGTCGCTCAGGGTTGAAGGCTTGATGCCGTGCTCTTGCAGCAAGGTGCGGTAAGCACTGCTGCAGCTAGCAGCCTGACGGACCGCTCGCACAGCACCACGCCTTGAACTCACCAGCATGTGCTCGGCATCTATGCGCCGGGCGTAACAAAGCAGTGCCCGACGCAGCAGCCGCGCTGCCATGCCAGGCAGTACAGGCAACAAGCTCACTCAGGTACCCGCATCAGACTTGCGCAGCCAGGACATCAGTGCCGGATGGCGCTGACCCACCTCGGCTTCGAGTTGCCTCAAATCGCCCAGGTAGGGTGCTACCGGACCGTAATAGTCGGTCAGTGGTCCGATCTGGACAAAAGCAAAGCCCATCTGGCTGAGGGCGCGCGCCAGAGGACGCTCCATCGCCGCATACCAAAAGCGCGTGCCGTGGACAAGACTGGAGCCATACATCTGGCGGTAAAGACTGAGCAGAATCTGGGGCGTATGGTCACGCAGGTCATGGTTCACCTCGGGCAAGTCATCTTCAATCGTCAAACCCGCCAGCACATCGCCGCGCCGTCGCCGATAGGCCTGGGTCACCATCAGACGGCTGATCTCGACAGCCTGTTGCGGCGGCACCAGGGTGGCGTCGGCCAGCAGGTCAGGGCAGTGGCTTTGAAACGGGAAAGACTGTGCCCGGTCAGGACGCACCATGCGCGCGTAACCCACCAGATCACCCCGCAGGTTGAGGGCACAAAAGTGGGCTGCCGTGGCGTCGTAAGAATCGGTCTCGCAATGATCCGGATAACTTCCTTCAGGCAAAAATCCGCATTCCCGGCAATAGACCTGATAACGCAACTCAAACACCTTTTGCAGCAGATCATCGTCTCGCCCGGGAACAAGTTCACGGCTGTGAAACAGGGGGGCGAACTCTGTTGGCTCGGGCGTTAGAGCGGGCATGCAAGGTCCTGCTGAAGCAAGGGTTAGAAGCCGGAGAACGGCAAATCAAAAACCCAGTGTGCAGCGGCCCGGCGCACCGTTGCTTGCGAAAACTCAAGGCCAACCTACTGCAACCGCCGTGGCACGACGCTCAAGCCTCAGCGCCCTTTTCAATCGGCATGTTTTGAGCCAGCCACGCGTCAAAGCTCTCTTGCGCAGTTGTGCGCAAAGCCCGGTTGAACACCACCTTGTCACCCAGGTACAGGCAATGGCGAATCACCGTGTACGGGTTAAAGCTGAGGTTCTCGTTGCGCTCTTCAAAGAATTGCTTGTAGCGCTTCACCACGCCTATCTTTTGCCGTACGATGGAATTGAACTCCGGGCGGGTGATGTCGGGCGACCAATCCTTGATGCCCTCCACAAAGCCATCCACCTTGTAAGGTTCAAAGACGAAGTCTTTGAAAAAATGATTCGCAATCTTCAGGAAGGTAAAGGCGTTCAACTCCCCCTTCACAAAGCCGTCCTGCGTCAGCACCGGGGTCTCTAGGGGCGAGTCTTGCGCCGCAGTTTCATCGGGTGCTGACTTCAA
>JAUXQA010000013.1 GCA_030683195.1 Rhodoferax sp.
GTGCGGCCATGTCCGCCTGCATTTTCGGGTCAAAAAAGCGCACGGCGTTGCGCCCGGAGGCTTTCGCCTGGTACATGGCGAGGTCGGCCCGTTTCAAGGGTTCTTCAATGCTTTCGATCTCGGTGCCACCCAGCAGGGTGATGCCGAGGCTGGCCGTCAAGTGGTAGGTGGTGGGTTCCAGCGCGTAGGGCTGCCCCAGCGCGGTCAGCACTTTTTGCCCGATGACCTCGGCCTGGCGGGCCGCCTCCACAGGGTAGCTGCCCAGGTTCACCAGCAGCACCACAAACTCGTCGCCCCCCAATCGCGCACAGGTGTCGCTTTCGCGGATACAGGTGAGCAAGCGTTGGGCCACCAGTTGCAGAAGTTGGTCTCCACGGTGATGGCCCAGTGAGTCATTGAGGTCCTTGAAGTGGTCCAGATCAATGAACATCAAGGCCGCCGGAAGTTGTTGACGCTGACTCGTCAACAGCGCCATCTGCAATCGGTCCATCAACAGCCGCCGGTTGGGCAGGCCGGTCAGGGTGTCATAAAAAGCCAGGGTTTTGATTTGGTCTGCGGCGCGTTTGCGTTCGGTGATGTCGCGGATGATCATGTTGCACAGAACTTCACCCTCCTGTCCGCGGGCCGCAGTGATCTCGGTCTCCACGCATTCGCCATCGGCCCTCACCATTCGGACTTCGCCCTGGAGGGTGCCTTTCTGCGACAACCGATGCAGCAGGGAGCTTGAGCGTTCATCACTGACGTCAAACAATTGCGAGTTGCTCATCTGAGACCATTGGGTGGCATCGCGCCTGAAAAGTTGGCACGCGGCAGGGTTGGCGTCGAGTACGCGGCCGTCAGAGTGGGTGCTGATCACGGCGTCCAGACTGTTTTCAAACAGCAGGCGAAAACGTCGCTCGCTGGCGGTGATGGCGTCCAGCTGGCGCTTGCGGCGCAGGACCATCGACATGGAGAGCGCCGCCAGGGCGAAGATCAGGCCCGTGCTGAGTACTGCTGCAGCCATGTGGAGTTTGCCGTGGTCTTTCATCAGGTCGTTGATATCTTCCTGGGAGGAGGCCACCACCGTCACCATGGGGTACGCGTCCATTACCTGGTAGCTGGCCATCCGCCGCTGCCCGTCTGAGGCCGCTACTGCGGTGTAAGAGCCCGTACGGGCTTTGGGAATTTCCTTGAAGAGCTGGGAGGCGCTGGCGTCGTCGCCGAAACTGATTTTTTCGCCGTTGCGGCGCGCCCGGGTAATGCCGTCCAGACCAATCAGCGCATGCGAGTAGTTCAGGCCCGGCTCGGACTTCTCATAGTTCATGGCCAGAAAAGCCGGGTTGAGCGCCATGAAAATGACGCCGCCAAAACTGCCGTCTTCCCGGTTGATTCTCCGCGTCAACGAGACAATCCACTGCCCCGTGAGCCGCCCGACTATTGGCTTGCCGATAAGCAACTGGTCGGTGGGATCGGTAGCGTGGGCCTTGAAATAGTCCCGGTCGGCGTAATTGACCCTCGGGGCGCCGGACGTGATCGCCATGGTGTCACCTTGGGCGTCCATCAGCGCCACGATGCCTACATAACGCCTGTCTACCTGCATGGCCGCCAGGTAATCACTGAGGGCCGTCGGCGACACACCGTTTCGGATGTAATCCGCCCGCAAAAACAACAAAATCTGGTCCAGCACCTGTAGCGAGCGTGACGCCCGCTCGTCTTGAGATCGGACCAGGTTGGTATTTTTGGTAATTTCGTTGGCGAGAAGTTGCTGGTGTTCCTGCTTGGCAAGCCCCAGTGCAGTGGCCCAGATGGCGACGATCAACAAGAGGGCTGTCAGGGCAATAGCCAGCACGGTGGGCGGTGTTTTAAGTCTTGAGTGTTCAAGAAAACTCATGAGCAGCCCTCTGGTGCCGGTTGATGAATCACATGTGGACTTCGATGTTCGCCATGCATCTTCGCACACCCGGGTGTCCGTTTGGCTATGGGGTGCCGGCCAGGCACGCCAGAACGATCACAGAGCCGGATTTATAGCCAAATTGGCTTCTAGCCGGCGTCTTTATTGCCTTGATTGATATCATTTTTGACTGGCGGAAGCTGTCACAGCGGGCTGTTCTGTGCGTCCGTCCGGGTGGGTGGCAAAACGCACGGGGTCGTGGCCGTGCACAGGCGCCTCGTCCGGCCACGGCCAGCCGCCAAACTGGGTGCGCTGGTAGTCGGCAATGGCCTGCGAGATCTCGGCCCGCGTGTTCATGACGAACGGGCCGTGCTGTGCGACCGGTTCCCCAATCGGGCGGCCTTGCAGCAGCAGAAACTCGGCCTCCATCGATCCGGTGTTGTGCAGCTTCACCTCCGCATCGGCGCGCAATTCCAGCGCGCCGTGATGGCTGATGGGCTGGCCGGCAACAGTGAGCGTGTTGCCTTTGAAGAAATACAGCGTGCGCCGGGTGCCCGCACCGGTGGCGGCGGGCAGCGTCCAGGTGGCGCCGGCGTCCATGCGGATGGTCCAGATGGCTACATCGGCCTCGGCCTGCGCGGCCCAGGAGTTGGGCGGTGGTGCCAGGGGCGCCAAGGGTGCTTGAGCGGGCGCGCCAGCCTCTTGCAGGCGCCCCGCAATCACGGCCACTTCGGTGTTCAGCCCGTGGGCATCGGTCAGGGTCTGGCGGGGAATTTGTTCGGCCCACAGCATGGTGAAGTAGGGCGCGGCCATCTTGTCCCTGGCGGGCAGGTTCAGCCAGATCTGGAACAGCTCCAGGGGGTTGTCGACATCGGCTTGGAGCAGTGGGAACATCTCCGAGTGCACCACGCCGTGTCCGGCAGTCAGCCACTGCACATCACCGCCGCCAAAACGGGCGCGTGCCCCCAGCGAATCCGAGTGGTCAATCAGGCCCTTGCGCACAATGGTCACAGTCTCAAAACCCCGGTGCGGGTGGGCCGGAAAGCCAGGTACGGTTTGGCCGTGGTACATGCTCCAGCCGTCCTTGCGGCTGAAGTCCTGACCCATCTGCCGACCCGCGAGCGACGCCTGCGGCCCGAGTTGGGCGTTGCCCTTGGGGTAGGCGTCATCGTGATAAGCGCAAAAAAGAAACGGATCGACCGTCTCCCAGGTAAAGCCCAGGGGTTGGATGCTGAGAATAGGGTGGCTGGACATGAGGTGGCTTTCAGTGAGTAACAAATTGTGCTACTTATTTAAGAGTTGTATCCTAATCAACACGCCGGCTAGAAGGCGGTTTATTGCAAATTGACTGTCAGGGGGCATGCCCGAAGTGCCTATTTTGCGACACCGG
>JAUXQA010000033.1 GCA_030683195.1 Rhodoferax sp.
GGGCAGCTCCTGGCTGGATGACTACGCGCCCAGCATGGGCGCAGCGCTGGCCTACTACACCCTGTTTTCTTTAGCCCCCTTGCTGCTGATCGTGATCTCGGTAGCGGGGCTGGTTTTTGGTCAAGAAGCCGCGCGCGGCGAGATTGAGTCGCAGCTGCGCGACTTGATGGGCGAGCAGGGCGCCAGTGCCGTACAAGCCTTGCTGGCCAGTGTGGACAAGCCCACCGAGGGCGTGGCGGCCACTGTGGTGGGCGTTGCGCTGCTGCTGGTGGGTGCCACCACGGTCTTCGGGGAACTGCAAGATTCTCTGGATCGCATCTGGCGTGCCCCGTCCCAGGATCGCGCGGGCGGATGGCTGGCTTTGATTCGAACCCGCCTGCTCTCATTTGGCATGATTTTGGCCATCGGTTTTCTTCTGATGGTCTCCCTGGTCCTGAGCGCGGTGTTGTCCATCATGGAGCACTGGTGGAGCATGTTGTTTGGCGGCTGGCTTTTCATCGCGAGTGTGGTGAACGGTCTTGCGGGCTTTTTCCTGATTGCAGCCATGTTTGCCCTGATCTACAAGGTCATGCCTCGAGTAAGGGTGCAATGGACAGACGTCTGGATTGGCGCGGTGTTCACAGCCTTGCTGTTTACTCTGGGCAAGGCACTGATTGGCTTCTACATTGGCCGCAGCGGTGTGGCATCCGCTTTTGGTGCCGCAGGCTCACTCGTTGTGGTGCTGCTGTGGGTTTATTACTCTGCCCAAATCTTCTTGATTGGTGCCGAATTCACCTGGGTCTATGCCAATACGTTTGGTTCCAGAAAGCGCCCGGAAAAAAGCCCGGCATGAGAATTCATACCGGGCTGTTTCGGGTTTGTTGTTCTTAACGTGGCATGACTTTGCCGGTGTCGTCAGAGACAATGATCTCGACCCGGCGGTTCAGCTGGCGGTTGGGCGCCGTGTCATTGGCCGCCACAGGGTAGGACTGACCGTAGCCCCGGATCTGAATGCGCGAGGGTGCAACGCCCTGACCTTGCAGGGCATCGCGCACGGCTGTGGCGCGTCGCTCTGACAACTCCTGGTTGTAGCCGGCAGCGCCAGTGCTGTCAGTGAAGCCCTCAATCAACACATTGCGCTGGGGGTTCTCTTGCAACACGCTGGCCAGCTTTTGGGTGGTGCGCATGCCTTCGTCGCTCAAGCGCGAGAGGTCGGTGCCAAACAGCACATCACCCAAGGTGATGACCAGGCCACGCTCGGTCTTTTTGGCAGCCAGGTCAGCCATCTGGGCTTCCAGTTGGGCCGCGCGGGCTTGGGCCTCCTGGGTCTTGCGCTGGGCATTGGCCAAGTCAACTTGAGCCGCCTGGGTATCGCGCTGCGCCTGGGCTGCGTTGTTTTGTGCCCTGGCTGCATCGCTTTGCGCCATCTCGGCAGCCAGTTTTGACTTTTCAGCGTTCATCTTGGCGATGTTGGCTTCGTTGGTGCGCTGGTCGATGCGGATTTGGTCACGCTCTTTGCTGGCGTTGGTCACATCCGCCTCGGCAGCCCGCTGGTTGGCGACTTCTTGGGTCAATGCAATTTTTTGCCTGGCCAGATAGGCCAACTGGTCAATTTTTTCAGCGCTGCTGTTGTCACTGGCTTCGGCGTTGGCCCGAGCCAGTGCGTCACCGGCTTGCTTCAATTCAAGCGGTGCGTAGGTGGCTACCTTGGGGTTGTTTTGTGCCATGCGGTAGTCGCTGCGTGTCTGGTCGAGCATGCTGGTGGTGCTGACTGAGCCGCAGGCAGCGACAAGAGCGGCAACCGCCAGCAGTGTGGGAACGAAGAAAACTTTTTTCATTGGGTAGCCTTTGTTGTGTTTGTTGTTATTGCTTATTTGTTGGTGCGTTCAAGTTCTGAACGCAAGACATTGATGTCGTCTTGCAGCGCATTGGCTGCGGCTTGTGCTTTGGTCGAATTGGCTTTGGCCTGTGCGAGCTTGGCGTCGGCTTGAGCCTGGGCTGCCAGATCGATGGCCAGTTCATAATTTTTGTCGGCCATGGCCTTGTTGGCACGAACCATTTTTTCGCGGGCGGATGCCATTTCCATGGGGGCAAACTGGGTGCCGCCGGCGCCTGCGGCGTTGTCAACAGCTGCCTTGCTCACGGCCACATCAGCCGTGGCAGGGGTCTTGAGGCTGGTGCAGCCCACGGTCAAAATAAGGGCTGCTCCGCAGATGGCCAGCATCAGTTGGCGTGAATGGTTTGTGATCATTTTTTTTCTCCCGTTGGAACGACATCAATTGCGAAATTACTTTTGATGATTAGGGTTATAGGGGCTGCCTGATGGCGCGTCTGTGTGTTGTCACACAGAGGCTGGTGAAGCTCAAAGGCGCATTTGGGGCGAACCGCTGCGACGCTTGAGTGCTTCTGACATGAGTTGCGGTATGAGCCCGGCCAGCAGGGCCGATGTGGGAACCCATCGCCATGGCCGTACGGCGGCCAGCAAGCCACCAGTGGCCGCTGCAGCCAGCACCAGCTTGAAGGGGTGCTTCTGCGCGACGGGCTGAAGAATCACAGTACCTGTTTCAGCGGCGAGGCTCAGGGCCACGCGAAGGGGTTGCCTGTCCCACCATCCTTCAAACACGGACACGAGCAGGATGGCTGCAGGCGTAGCGCGCAGCTTGAATAACCAGTCGGGCCCTGTGTTTACAGGGCGGTCAGGGTCCGCGTGTTCTGTGTCTGCATCGGGGTGGCGCATGGCTTGGCGCATGCGCTCACGCGACAGGGCGAGTCGTTCGGCGGCGTTCATGCCGATTCCGCCGCGCGCAGCATGGCCATGTCAGCGCCCATCTGGCGTCCCAGGTTTCCAAATGCATCCGTGGGGTTTTGACGCGATGCCATCCAGACGCAGGTGATGGCCACAAATAGCGGCAGCAGCGGCATGGCCCACAAGATCCAAGGTGCGTGGACAAGAAGGGGAGGCGTCACCGCCCACAACATCACCGCCACGCCACCCAGTACGGCCGCCACACTCAAGCAGCACAGGGCCACCGCCTGCAGCATCGCCCAGCGACGCCAAGCGGTGAATGACTGGCCAAACTCCTCATGAAAGAGGCCGGCATAGGCCTGCGCATGGTCCACGAGGAGTTGCGGTCGGGTCGCAAGCAGGGTGAGTAATGGATGCATCTCGGATCCCGTCAAGATTATTTAGCGGCGATTGTTGTTGCGGGTGAGGAGGCTCACCAGCGCCATCAGGGCGGCTCCCGTCGCTGCGGCAATCAGTACGGATTTCAGGGGGTCGTGGCGGATATAGCTGGCGGTGCTTTCCGAGGCTTGTTCTGCCTTCACGCGCAACTGGTGTGACGCATCGCGCACGCTGTCTACGCTACGGTGTGCAAAGGCGCTGACACCTTCCACAGCATGATTCAGGACAGGCAGGGTGTCATGGCGCAGGTCCTGCATCGCACTGGCGAGTTTGTCTACCGTCTGCGTGGCGACATTTTGAGTGGATTTGATGGCTTGGTCAGCGGCGTGCGAGGCGCGGTCAACCAAGGGGGTGGAGGTTTCAGTGGTTTTAGTGAGAAACATGGGGAGTCCTAAAGTGAAGAAAATTCAGCCGGGACTGATGTCCCGGCGCGGGGGGGGGGGCGCGACGCTGTTGCGCCGGGCTCAACGCTTTCTCAGTGTTCCGAAAAGGAAACTGACAATGGCCAGAACAACAAAGACGAAAAACAGGATCTTGGCAATACCAACGGCGCCAGCGGCAATGCCACCGAAGCCAAACAGAGCCGCAATCAATGCGATGACGAAGAAAACAACTGCGTAGTGCAACATGGCAAAACTCCTGGTCAATGGAATAAAAGATGAGGCTTGAGAATAGGCCCCGGGCGCTGCACCGTCTGTTCGCTTGCCCACATAGCCCAACAAATTTCCGGTAGTCTGTTTGTTTTTTCAGTGCGTCATGCCTAGACTTGGGCTAACCAAGTGATCCATTTCAACGAGCGAGCAATTTCCATGCATCAACGTCGTCAACTTTTGAGACTCACCGCGCTTGGGGCACTTGCTGCGCCATCCCTCATTCAGGCGCAACCCTCGCCCAAGGCGTTACGCGGCCCCACCTTGCTGACTGTGTCCGGGTTGATTGGCGCTGGCAACCGGGGCCCGATCAACAAGATTCAGGACCAGATGATGGTCAAGCAGAAAGTCAGTTTCGGCAAAGCCCATGCCTTCGACTTTGCGGCCATCACGGCGTTACCAGCAGTCACCATTCAACCGACGCTGGAGTACGACGGTGCCCGGCACATCCTGAAAGGCCCGCTGTTGATCGACGTATTGAAGTCCTGTGGCGTCAAGGTGCAGGACGGGATGGTGGTTTTCCTGCGCGCGGTGGATGGCTACGCGGCCCAGGTTTCTGTGGCCGATGCCATCAAGTACCGGTTCATCGTGGCGACCCATCTGGATGGGCATCCCATGGCTCTGGGCGGGTTGGGGCCCCTGTGGGCTGTTTTTGATGCGGATCGTTTCGCCGACATGGCGGCCAAGTCGTTGCCGGACCGGTTCGCGTGGTGCCCCTGGGCCACCTATCACATTGAAGTGAAGGCGGCCTGAGAAGCCCAGGCCGCCCAAAGACACCTTAATAGGTGTAAACGCCCTGTCCGGTTTTGCGGCCCAGACGGCCAGCGGCCACGAGTTCCTTGAGCAGTGGGCAGGGGCGGTACTTGCTGTCGCCGTACTCGCTCAGGTACACCTCCATCACGGCCAGACACACATCCAGGCCAATCATGTCGGCCAGTGCCAGGGGGCCAATGGGCTGGTTGCAGCCGAGCTTCATGCCGGCGTCGATATCCTCGGCCGTGGCCAGGCCTTCAGACAATACAAACAAGGCTTCATTGATCATGGGCACCAGGATGCGGTTGACCACAAAGCCCGGGGCGTTTTTGACCGTGATGGGTGTCTTGCCCAGCGCCCGGGCCATGGTCTGCACAGCGGCATGGGTGGCATCGCTGGTTTGAAGGCCGCGAATAATTTCCACCAGCGCCATCATCGGCACAGGGTTGAAAAAATGCATGCCAATGAAGCGGTCAGCGCGGGTGGTCACAGCGGCCAGTTTGGTGATGGAGATAGACGAGGTGTTGGAGGCCACGATCACCTCCGGGCCCACCACGGCGTCGATCTGCTTGAGGATTTTGACCTTCAGGTCAAAGTTTTCAGTCGCGGCTTCAATCACTAACTGGGCGGATTTGAGGTCGTCATAACTTGTGCTGCCCTGGATGCGCGCCAGCGCCGCGTCTTTGTCAGCCGTGGTGATCTTCTCTTTTTTGACCAATCGGTCCAGACTTCCTGACACATTGGCAATGCCCTTGGCGACGGCAGCGTCCGAAATGTCAACCATCACAACGTGGATGCCGGATACGGCACAGGCCTGTGCTATGCCGTTACCCATGGTGCCAGCGCCGATGATGCCTACGGTGGTGATGCTCATGCTGAAAAACTCCAAGTGGTGAAAAACAGTCATGTTAACTTTGTGCCGTCCGGGATCTGGGGCCTGCAACGGCTCCGTGGGTTACTTTGTGGTGTCGGTATGCAGGTTGCCGGAATAACTTGATGCAAATCAAGAATTCGGCTTTAACTCGGTGGGGTCAAGTTGAACCAAGGGTATACCCGCGCATACTCGGGCTTCTGTCAACTATCGGGCACTGCGCCATCCTCATGGAAAAAGAAAACACAACCGCCGCGCCTGCCAGGCCTGAGCGCAACTTGGCCCAGGGGATTGACGAAGCATTTCATGCCCAGCTCGCCAAGGCGAACATGGGCCTGTCGCCGATTGCTCTGACCCTGGCGTATGCCGATTGGGCCATGCATCTGGCCGCTTCTCCTGGCCGTCAGTTGATGCTTGCGCAGCGGGCCATGGCCTTGTCAAAAGACGCGGTGACCCAATCCCTGCAACCCGCACCCACTGTGGATGCGCAGGGAATGTCGGTCCTTGAGAAAGACCCTCGTTTCAGCGATGCAGGTTGGAGCCGCTGGCCCTTCAATGCGCTCAAAAATGGATTCAAGGCCAGTGACGCCTGGTGGCGCGAATCCACGCAGGTGGATGGCATGTCCAAGCACCACAACCACATGGTGAACTTTTTCACCCGCCAGAGCCTGGATGCCTTGTCGCCCTCCAACTGGCCGGCCACCAACCCCGAAGTGCTCAAAAAAGGACAGGAGTCCATGGGGCAAAGCTGGATCAAGGGCTACCAGAGTTACGCCAAAGACATGATGGAGCAACATAGGGCCCGCCACAGCGTGGACGGTGACCCGCTCAATCCGCTGGACTTTGAGGTGGGCAAAGAGGTGGCGTTGACGCCCGGCAAGGTGGTTTTTCGCAACCACCTGATTGAGCTGATTCAGTACACGCCCACCACCGACAAAGTGTTCCCCGAGCCCTTGCTGATCGTGCCGTCCTGCATCATGAAGTACTACATCCTGGACTTGTCTCCGCACAATTCCATGGTGCGTTATCTGGTGGAGCAGGGGCACACGGTGTTCATGATCTCCTGGCGCAACCCCGATGCCTCGGACCGCGATCTGGGCATGCAGGACTATTTGCAAATGGGTGTGATGGAAGCCATGGGCGCGGTGAAACAGCGCACTGGCGCGCCGCGCATTCATGCCCTGGGCTATTGCCTGGGCGGTACATTTTTGTCCATCGTGGCAGCCGCATTGGGGCAGGGCGGCCCGGAGGCCCAGAGCCAGGTGCGAGGCAAAAACCCACGGCGTCGTCACGAAGACGTGGCGGGGCTGGACCATCTGCCGGAACTCGCCAGTGTGACCCTGCTGGCGGCGTCAACCGACTTCAGCGAGCCGGGCGAGTTGGGGGTGTTCATTGACGACGACCAACTCAACACGCTGCGTCAGGCCATGGCCCGCACCGGCTATCTCTCCGGCCGCCAGATGGCTGGTTCATTCCAGTTCCTGAATTCACGCGACCTGATCTGGTCTCGCAACACGCGCCGCTACCTGCTGGGCCAGGACGAGGTGGGCAACGACATGATGAGCTGGAATGCCGACCTCACGCGCCTGCCCGAGCGCATGCACTCCGAATATCTGTCTTCCCTGTTTCTCAACAACGCCCTGGCTGCAGGCCACTACCGCGTGGGTGGCGTCGGTGTGGCCTTGATGGATATTCATGCGCCCCTGCTGGTGGTGGGCACGGTGCGCGACCATGTGTCGCCCTGGCACTCGGTCTACAAGATTCACTTGCTTACCGACACCCAGACCACCTTCATTCTGGCGGCAGGCGGGCACAACGCCGGTATCGTCTCCGAGCCGGGCCATGCCCACCGCAGCTACCAGATGGACACAGTTGAAAAAGGGCACGACTGGATTGACCCGGACGACTGGGTCGCCCAGGCTCCCTTGTGTGAGGGCTCCTGGTGGGTGGCGATGCATGCGTGGCTGAGCGAGCGCTCTGGAAAGCCCGTGGCGCCTCCCGCCATCAATCCCGCCGACGTCTTGTGCGACGCACCGGGCGAAAACGTGATGGTGCGTTATGGTGACTGAGTTCCAACCCGCCAGCGACCCCGTCAATGAACGGATGCAGGAACTGGAGTCTTCCATGGAAGGGCTCAATGCCCGCATCGCTCGCTTGGCCATCGGCTTGGGGGTGTCTTTGCAGGATGAGCATGAGCTGGCCCGGGTGATGAGCCGGCCCCCGGTTACTGCGGTTCCTGTCGAGCGCCGCACGGGCGGCGAGTTGCGCCGACCCGATCGCCGGGCCTCAGGTGCGGAGCGTCGCACCGCACACCATTGGGAGGAGTTACGTGGTCTTCTGGTGTTGCGTTTTCACGCCGAGACTCGTTTTGTGGATGAGGTCGGTGTCGTCGCCACCCGCCAAATCCTGATTCAGGTTGAAGAGCACCTGGAGCGCGATGGTTTCAGCCCGGGTGCGGATGGCCAGCACCTCAAGCGGCTGTTTGATCCGAACTGAGCTTCTCGCTTTGAGGCGGCTGCCTCCCCGGCACCAAGGGATGGCGCGCTGCTGCCCATTCATTTAATTTTTGAAAAAGTAACCCAATGACCACCAACCCTCCCCTCTTTAGCCTGGCCGGTAAAAAAGGCCTGATCCTTGGCCTGGCCAACGAACACAGCATCGCCTGGGGCTGCGCCCAGATGGCTCGTCAAATGGGCGCCGAGGTGGTTGCCTCGTGCCTGAATGACAAGGCCCGGCCCTACATTGAGCCCTTGACCACAGCGGCAGGCATTGACCTCAAGACCTGCAATGTGGAGCAGCCCGGTGAGTTGCAGGCGCTGGTGGAGCATGCCGTGGCCCGTTTGGGGCGGCTGGACTTTGTGGTGCACTCGATTGCCTGGGCACCTCTGGAAGACCTGCACGGGCAGGTGATTGACAGCAGCAGCACCGGCTTTGCGCGTGCCATGGATGTGTCGTGTCACTCCTTTGCCACGCTGGCCAAGTACTGTGCACCCCACATGACCGAGGGCGGCAGCTTGCTGACCATGACCTACCTGGGGGCCGACGAGGCCGTGCCGCATTACGGCCTGATGGGCCCGGTCAAGGCCGCGCTGGAGTCGATGGTGCGCTACATGGCGCTGGAGTTGGGCCCGCAGCGCATCCGGGTGCATGCCGTGTCGCCCGGCCCGATCATGACGCGGGCGGCCTCCGGCATTGCCTCGTTTGATGCGTTGATGGCCCACGCCATCGCCAAAGCGCCCTTGGGGCGGCTGGTCACGCTCGATGAGATTGCCCGGCTGTGTACCTTTTTATGCACCGACGCCTCCTCGGGCATGACAGGCCAGACCATTTATGTCGATGCGGGTTGCCACGCGGTCGCCTGAACGCCTGCAGCCCTTCACTTTTTTTGACAAACCAAAGAATCACCATGAATTTCACCGTCAACACCGACATGATTGAAAACGTCACCTATGACGAAATTTCCGTCGGTCAAAGTGCCCGCCTGCTGCGCACCCTGACCCTGGCCGACATTCAGGCCTTTGCCGCCGTGTCGGGTGACACCAACCCGGCTCACCTGAACGCCGAATACGCCAATGACACCCTGTTCCATGGCGTCATTGCCCATGGCATGTGGGGCGGTGCGTTGATCTCGGCCCTGCTGGGTACGCAGTTCCCCGGCCCCGGCACGATTTACCTGGAGCAGGTGTTGCACTTCACCAAGCCGGTCCGCATTGGGGACACGCTCACCGTGACGGCCACCGTGCTGACCAAGGACGACGCCAAAAAGCGCTTGGAGCTGGATTGCCAGGTGGTCAACCAAAAGGGCGACCGCGTGCTGCACGGCACGGCCAAAGTGCTCGCGCCGTCAGTCAAGGTCCGGCTGCCCCGCGTCAATGCGCCGCTGATCCAGTTGTTTGACCCCGAGGCCCGCTTCAAGGAGCTGCTGGCGCGCAGCAAGGGCCTGGAGGCCGTGCGCTGCGCCGTGGTGCACCCCTGCGATGCCGAGTCGCTCAGCGGGGCCATGGATTCGGCCCGCTACGGCCTGATCGTGCCGGTGCTGATTGGCCCCGAGGTGCGCATTCGCCACCTGGCGCAAGAAGCGGGTATTGACCTGACGGGCGTGGAGATCATCTCGGTGCCTCACAGCCATGCGGCTGCCGAAAAAGCCGCCGACATGGCCGCCAACGGCGAGGTCGAGGTGCTGATGAAGGGCAGCCTGCACACCGACGAGTTGATTCATTCGGTGCTGGCACGCCCCGCGCTGCGCACCGGGCGGCGCATGTCGCATGTGTTTCGTTTTGATGTGCCGCTGTACCCCAAGCCGCTGCTGATCACGGACGCCGCGCTCAACATCACCCCGTCTTTGCAGGAGAAGGTGGACATCATCCAGAACGCCATCGACTTCGCCCGCATCATGGGCATCGAGACGCCGAAGGTGGCGATTCTGGCGGCGGTCGAGACCGTCAACCCCAACATGCCGTCCACCATCGATGCCGCTGCGCTGTGCAAGATGGCCGATCGGGGCCAGATCAGGGGCGCCATTCTGGATGGCCCGCTGGCCTTTGACAATGCCATCTCGCTGCACGCAGCCAAGGTCAAGCACATTGAGTCGGCGGTAGCGGGCGATGCCGACATTCTGGTGGTGCCGGATCTGGAGTCCGGCAACATGCTGGCCAAGCAGCTGGAGTATCTGGCTGGTGCCAGCGGTTCGGGCCTGGTGCTGGGCGCGCGCGTGCCGATTGCCTTGACCAGCCGCGCGGACGGCCCCATGACCCGTGTCGCCTCGGCGCTGCTGGCGCAATTGGCCGCGCACAATGCCCGGCGCGATCACCCGCGCCAAGCCTGGTAGGGAGCACGGCATGGCCATTCTTGCCGTCAACGCCGGCTCGTCCAGCTTGAAGTTTTCCATCCATCCGTTGCAGGGTGGGGTGGTGCAGATGAGCGTGCTCGCGGGGTCCATTCAGGGGCTGGAGCCCGGCGGTGCGTCTGTGCTGGACTGGACGTTCCAAGGGCAAAAACAGAGCCGAAAACTGCCTGTTGCCGTTTCGGCTTTTGATCAGGCGCTGAGCAGCCTCAGCGACTTGCTGACCCATGACGCCTCCATTCCCGAAATTCAGGCCATCGCGCACCGCGTGGTGCACGGTGGCTCCGAGTTTTCGGCCAGCGTGGTGGTCACCGACGAGGTGCTGACGCAACTGGCGCTGCTCAACTCGCTGGCGCCTTTGCACCAGCCGCACAACCTGCAGGGCATCCGGGCCTTTGCAAAAGCTTTTCCGGCGCTCCCTCAGGTAGCGTGTTTTGACACTGCTTTTCATGCCAGCCTGGTCCCCGTGGACTACAACTTTGCGCTGCCCCCAACCGTCACCGATCTGGGCGTGAGGCGTTACGGGTTTCACGGCCTGTCGTACCAGTACGTCATGGGCGTGTTGCAGCAGTACAGCGGCCGGGCCAATCAGCGTGTGCTGATGGCGCATCTGGGCAATGGCGCGAGCTTGTGTGGCACGCTGGACGGGCTCAGTCGCGCCACCACCATGGGCTTTTCGGCGCTTGACGGGCTGATGATGGGCACCCGCAGCGGCTCGCTGGATGCCGGCGTGCTGCTGTACTTGCTGGAGCGCGGTTGGGACCACGACCGCCTGCAAACACTGCTTTATAAACAAAGCGGTTTGCTGGGCGTGTCAGGCATTTCTGCCGACATGCGGCGCTTGCGGGCCGATGGCAGTGCTGATGCCGCCCGGGCCATTGACATGTTCACGTACCGAGTGGTGCGGGAAGCCGGGGCGCTGGTGGCTTGTCTTGGCGGACTGGACGTACTGGCGTTCAGCGGCGGCATTGGTGAGCATGACGCCGTGCTGCGAGCCGAGGTAGCCGAACGCCTGGCCTGGATGGGCGTGCAGATCGATCCGGCGCGCAATCTACAGGCGACCGGTGACGAGATCATGGCCATCCACCACCTGGACAGCCGCGTCGAAGTTTGGGTGGTGCCCACCGACGAGGGGCGCGTGGCTGCGCAAGAGGCGGCCCGGCTGGTGTAGTGCCATTCAACGGGCGATGGCGTCGATTTTGCTATTAATTTTATATACTCTTGGGCAATAAATACGCCGGCTAGAGGCTGAAAACATCAAAATATGTTCCTGCTGGACCTCCAGATGGCCTTTGGAGGGTCCTTTTGGCCTTTGACTGGCCTCCGCCATGCCGTTGTGGCCTGTTGCTGCGCAGGAGTTCGATAATGCCGCCATGCTGCCGACCCACCCCCTGCCTGAACATCCGTCCATCATCCTGGCGACCCTGAACGCCAAATACATTCACGCCAGCCTGGGTTTGCGTTATTTGTTGGCCAATATGGGTGACTTGAAGCCGCAAACGCTGCTACGTGAATTCACGATCGCCCGCCCGCCGCAGGCCGTGGTGGACGAGCTGCTGGTCGCCTTGGGCGAGTGCCGTGAGGGCGCGGTCCAGGTTATCGGGTTTGGCGTGTATATCTGGAACGTCACCCAAACCTGCGAGGTGGTTCGCCTGCTTAAAGAGCAGCGCCCTGCTGTCAAGGTGGTGCTGGGCGGGCCCGAGGTCAGCCACGAGGTGGACGAGCAAGCCATCGTGCAACTGGCAGATCATGTGATCACCGGCTGGGGTGATGTGAGTTTTCCCAAGCTGTGCCGCGCGCTCCTGATCGGGCCACGGCCGCTCATGAAGGTCATGGCCGGTGAGCAGCCCCCGCTGGACCAGATCGCCTTGCCTTACGCCGAGTACACCGACGCCGATCTGGCGCACCGCCTGCTGTACGTCGAGGCCTCCCGCGGCTGCCCGTTCAAATGCGAGTTTTGCCTGAGTTCGCTTGACAAGACCGCCATTGCATTTGACCTGGAGGCATTTTTGGCGCAAATGCAGAGCCTCTTTGACCGGGGTGCGCGCAATTTCAAGTTTGTGGACCGCACCTTCAACCTCAAAATAGATGCCTCGGTGCGCATCCTGCAGTTTTTTCTGGACCGTTTGAGTCCTGATTTGTTTGTGCATTTTGAGGTCATTCCGGACCACCTGCCCGAGCGCCTGAAGGCCATGATTGCGCAGTTTCCGCCCGGCGTGCTGCAGTTTGAAGTGGGTATCCAGAGCTTCAACGTGGAGGTGCAGCAGCGCATCTCCCGCAAGCAGGACAACGCCAAAACCGAGGCCAACCTGGCCTGGTTGGTCAATGAGTCCAACGCCCACCTGCACACCGATCTCATCTTTGGACTGCCCGGCGAGAGCATGGCGAGTTTTGCGCTGGGCTTTGATCGGCTCCACGCCCTCAAGCCGCACGAGATTCAGCTGGGTATCTTGAAGCGCTTGCGTGGCACGCCCATCGCCCGCCACACGGAGCCTTTCCAGATGGTGTTTGACCCCGCACCGCCCTACACGGTGCTACAGACCGGTGCCGTGGATGCTGTGACCCTGCAGCGGTTCACCCGTCTGGCGCGCTACTGGGAGTTGGTTGCCAACTCCGGGCGCTTCAAGCGCACGCTTGACCTGCTGCTGCACACCCCTGCGCCTCAGGCTGGCTCGCAGGATGCACCGGTTGAGGCCTCGCCATTCAATGCGTTCCTGAGCTTCTCCGACTGGCTGTGGCAGACCACCGGCAAAACCAGTGGCCTGTCGCCCGAAATGTTGGTCGATGCGCTGTTTGACTACCTGTGCACCCAGCCGGGGTTGTCAGCCGCTGCCGTGCAGCAGACCCTGCTGGCCGATTACGTGGCCAGCGGCGCCCGCGCCAACCCGACGGCCTTGAAGGGCCTGCTGCCCCGACGCCTGGCGCCCCTGACTCCGTCCCATCGGTCCCTGGCAGCGCGCCAGGAGATGCATTTGCAAGCGCCATCCTGAGTGGTTGCCAGCCAAGATCAATTGTCTTCATTGCCTCTATTGCGCTTCACACCATGACCCCACTCGAATCTTTTTTCAGCTCCGTTCAATTACCGCCCATGAACGAGGTGGCACAGGCGCTGATTCGCACGCTGGACAACGAGCACGCGTCCATTGCCGAGATTCGCAGTCTCATTGCCGAAGACCCGGCGTTGACTGCCAAGCTCCTGCGGCTGGCCAACAGCGCCCAGTTTGGCTTGCGCCGGGGCGTGGGCACGCTGGATGAAGCGATTGCCATGGTCGGTATCGCCCGGGTGCGCTGCTTGTCACTGGCGGCCTGTTTGAACGATTCACTCCCCAGTCTGCCCGGTCTGGATCGCCAGGCGATCTGGCGAAACAGCACGGTGTGCGCGGGTTATGCCCAGTGGTTGGCATCCTCGATGGGCATGGATGCCCAGGTTGCCTGGCTGACCGGCCTGATGCTGCGCCTGGGCGAGATGTTGATGGCGCAAGCTCGACCCGATGTGATGGCTGACATTGAACGTCAGCCCTGTTTGCCAGGCCAGCGGTGGGAGCGCGAAAAACGCTTGCTGGGTTTCACCGAGGGTGAAATCACGGCAGAATTGGCACGGCGCTGGAACTTTCCCATGCAAATGGTTCAGGCTCTGCAGCGTTCAGCCGATCCTGTGATCGAACAGGCCTTTTCCCGTTTGGGTGCGGTCATTCACCTGGCCGCCTGGCTGGCCGACATGCCGGCAGGCGCCGCAGAGGACCCCGCCGGTGATGCCTTGACCAACTTGCCGCTGGAGGTCGTGGACTCCTTGAGGTTTGATCTGCTGAGCCTTCACGCCAGCTTTCCCGATGCCAATTCATTTGTTGAACTCAGCGACATCTGAGGGGCTGCCAACGGGTCAGGCAAGCACCCGCACCAACGGCGCGCCTGCCAGCCAGGCCCCGAGGCATTCGGTGACGCCCGTGGCAAAACGCTGAAATACCGGCTTGGTGACAAACATACCTTGTGGCACAGCGCCACCATGTCGGGACTGTTGACAATCGCATCTGAGAATTCGTATTCAGGGGCACAGTCAAGGGTCAGGCCGGCTGGGCAGTCCTGAGCTTTATATGTTGAATCGGGCCAAAAAAAAGCCCAACGCTTTGCAGCGTAGGGCTATTTTCTGTTCGGCAGTGGGGCAGATTTTTATGGTGCCCATTCCGGGAATCGGACCCGGGACCTCTCCCTTACCAAGGGAGTGCTCTGCCACTGAGCCAAATGGGC
>JAUXQA010000043.1 GCA_030683195.1 Rhodoferax sp.
GTCGTTGTGGGTCACGGTCAAAATCACGCTGATGTCCTTCGGTGTGGCAGTGATCGCGGGGGTGCTCATTTCCTTCTTGTTTGTTCAAAGCAAATTGATCGAGACAGCGTTGTTTCCTTACGCTGTGCTGCTACAGGTCACGCCCATCGTGGCGGTTGCCCCGCTCATCATCATTTGGGTCAAGGACCCCATGAGTTCCATGGTGATATGCGCGGCACTGGTCGCCTTGTTTCCCATCATCAGCAACACCACGCTTGGCCTGAGAAGCGTGGAGCCGGACTTGCAAAGCTACTTCAAGCTCAACCGTGCCACCCGCTGGCAGACACTGGTGCGGCTGCGCATCCCCAGTGCACTCCCCTACTTTTTTGGCGGATTGCGCATCTCCAGCGGTCTGGCCCTGATTGGGGCAGTTGTGGCCGAATTTGTGGCCGGAACAGGAGGCACAGGTGCAGGGCTGGCTTATCAGATTTTGCAAGCGGGGTTTCAGCTCAACATCCCGCGCATGTTTGCCGCCCTGCTGCTTATTTCACTCACGGGTGTTGCACTTTTCGCCCTCATGGCCTGGCTCTCACGAGCGGCACTGGGCGGCTGGCACGCCAGCGAAAACTCCCAAGACTGATCTCTCTACAGCCACAATTTCAACGGACTACCGACAGGAAAAAACCATGACCGTCAACACAGCCCATCAACTCCCCAACCTCTTGCCCGACCTGGACTGGATCGTTGATCCCCTGCGGGTAGGCCGGCTCTCGCAGGATTTCTCCTGGTTCAGTCCGGTGCTCAAGCGGGAGCTTGCCGGCAAGCGGGGCGACATCGCTGTACGTCCCCGTACCGAGGACGAGATTCGCCAGGTAGTGGCCGCTTGCGCCAAAGGCAGCATCCCGATCACCGTGCGTGGCAGCGGCACAGGAAACTATGGCCAAAGCACACCGCTGCACGGCGGCTTGATTCTGGATTTGAGTGGCTACAACAGCTTTGGCTGGGTCAAAGGTGGCGTGGGCTGCGCCCAGGCGGGCATCCGCCTGTCGGACTTTGACGAGCATGCCAAGCCCCTGGGGCAGGAATTGCGCTGGCTGCCCTCTACCTACCGTAGTGCCACGCTGGGAGGCTTGTTTGGTGGCGGCTTTGGCGGCGCAGGCTCCATCAACCATGGGCCGCTGGCGGCACCTGGCAACGTGCTGGCGGTTCGTGCCATGACGGTCGAGCCGGAGCCAAAAATCATTGAACTGCGCGGCCCGGAGGCCATGTTGCTGCACCACACGTATGGCACCAACGGGATCGTGCTGGAACTGGAAGTCGCGCTCACACCCACTGTTCAATGGACTGAATGCATCGCAACGTTCACTGAGTTTGACGCTGCACTGGAATTCGCTGATCGCTTTGGCTGCGCCCCAGGGCTGGAGAAAAAAGAAGTGTGCTTTTTGGCTGCGCCTATTTCAGATTACTTCACCACGCTGGCCGAGTACCTTCCCAAGGGTTGCCACGCAGTTCTGTTGCTGGTGGCGCCCCACTCCGAGGCGGGCATGCGCGACATGGTGACCCGCCTTGGTGGCCAAGTCACTTATTGCAAGACGGCAGACGAAGTGCGCCAAGGGTCCAAGACCTTGCTGGAATACACGTGGAACCACACCACCCTCAATGCTCTCAAAGTCGATAAAACCTTGACCTACATCCAGAGCGGATTCAACCCTTCCACACGTTTGGCCCAGGTGAAAGCACTGGAAACAGAACTGGCAGGTGAGGTCATGATGCACCTGGAGTTCCTGCGCACCAA
>JAUXQA010000057.1 GCA_030683195.1 Rhodoferax sp.
CGGCAGAGCGAGCAGGCAAGTTGCTCGATCAAATCGTTCCCAGCATCCAGAAAACCAGTGAGCTGGTGCAAGAGATTGCAGCAGCCAGTGCAGAGCAAAGCGAATCGGTGGCGCAAATTGGAGGCGCCATGGACCAGTTGAGCAAAGCCACGCAGCAAAACGCCAGCGCCTCGGAGCAGCTGGCCGCCACCAGCGAAGAGTTGTCTGGTCAGGCTGAGCAGTTGCAGCAGTCGATTGCGTTTTTCAATATTGGGGACGAGGCGCCACCTGTGCCTGACCGGCACGCCAAAGCAGGCCGTCGTGCACTGCCCCATTTCAATTCTTACTAACCCAGCCGCGAGACTCCTCATTCATGAGAACAGCCCAACAGGAAATCGACGAACGTAGCAAGCTTGCAGGTAACAACAAGTTTGAATTGCTGTTGTTTCGTCTGGGCGAGGCACCCAGCACCGGGCAGCGTGAGTTGTTTGGCATCAATGTGTTCAAAGTGCGTGAAGTACTGGTGATGCCACCGATCACCGCCCTGGCCAATTCGCACGAGCACTTGATGGGCGTGGCCAACATCCGCGGTCAAATTATTCCGGTCATCAACCTGCCAGCGGTGGTGGGATGCCAGCCCAAGAAAGGGCTGGGTATTTTGATGGTGACCGAGTTTGGCCGCACCGTGCAGGCGTTTGCGGTGGAAGACGTGAACGAAATCGTGCGCCTGGAGTGGGACCAGGTGTTGCCAGCCGAGGGCAGCCACGCGGGGGCGCTGATCACCGGCATTGCCCGGCTCGATGGCGCCACCGCCAACACCCGCCTGGCCCAGGTGCTTGACGTGGAGCAAATTCTGCGCAATGTCATGCCTACCACCCAGGAAGAAATTACCCGCGAAGTGGTGGGGCCCGCCATGCTGCTGCCCGGCGAATCGGTGATTCTGGTGGCTGACGACTCGGCGGTGGCCCGCTCGGTGATTGAGCTGGGACTCAAGGCCATGGGCGTGCCGTTCATCATGACCAAGACCGGCAAGGAGGCCTGGGAGCGCCTGCAAGAACTCGCCACAGCCGCTGAAGCGCAGGGCCGGACTGTGCAGGACAAAATAGCCGTGGTGCTCACCGACCTGGAGATGCCGGAGATGGATGGTTTCACGCTCACACGGCTCATCAAGAACAACCCCAAGTACAAGTCGATTCCTGTGATCAGTCACTCCTCGTTGACCGGGGCGACCAACGAAACCCACGTCAAAAGCGTGGGGGCTGATGCCTATGTGGCGAAATTTTCACCGCGCGAATTGGCGGCGACGCTTCGCAAAGTCCTTTCGCTCGCCGCCTGAGCTCCCCCTTTCATGAAAAATTCACGCATGTTCTCTTTTGGCAATTTATCCATCAAGCTGAAGCTTGCTGCCCTCACCACGTTCAGTACCGTGGTGCTCATCGCCTTGTCTTCCTTTTTTCTTTGGCAGCAATACCAGAATAGTTATGAGAGCCGAAAAGTTGCCATCAAGCAGAGCGTGGAAATAGCCAGTTCCATCGTGGCGTCTGCCCACCAGCAGGAAACCTCCGGGCGAATGGACCGTGATCAGGCGCAGGCGACAGCGATACGCGCCGTGAATGACGCCCGTTACGCCGGCAAAGAGTATTTCTGGATCAATGACATGAACGTGCGTTTGATCACGCATCCATTTCGGCCGGATTTGAACGGGAAAGACGTCAGCACCATCAAGGACCCTCAGGGCAATGCGGTGTTTGTCCAGTTTGTCGACACCGTGCGCAAGAGTGGCACGGGCTACCTGTCTTATCTGTGGCCCAAGCCGGGGAAGGATCAGCCGGTGGAAAAAGTGTCGTTCGTGCAGGGCTTTGAGCCATGGGGCTGGGTGATTGGATCAGGCCTGTACATGGATGACTTGCGGGCCGATTTTCTGGCGAGCCTGCAACGTGCTGCACTGGTGATTGGTGCGGCAGTCGCCCTGACCATTTTGATGGCAGTAGGTATTGCTCGCGGCATCATTCGGCCTCTGGAGCGTGCCGTGGCGGTGGCCCGGGCCGTGTCCCAGGGCCGGCTTGATAACGACGTGAGCACCACTGCGCGAGATGAAACCGGCCAGCTGTTGCAGTCCATGGGCGAGATGCAGTCGGCGCTGGTCTCGTTTGAACTGGCGCAGCGGGAGATGGCCCGGCGCCACAACGATCTTGGGGACACAGCCTACCAAATGCCCATAGATTCGTTTGAGGGCGCCTTCAGGGTGATGGTCTCCAACGTCAATGGCACCGTTCAGGCCCATGTGGCCTTGAACGCCCGCTTCGTGGAGGTGATCAGCCACTATGCAAGTGGCCGCTTTGATGACCGTATGGAAGCCTTGCCGGGTGCCAAACTGAAAGTGACCCAGGCGGCTGACAGTGCGCGTGAGCAACTGATGGCGGCCGACTCGGCTGCCCGCTTCAATGCCCGCGTCAAGACGGCGCTGGACAGTGTGAGCCTGCCGGTGCGTATTGCCGACGTGGATGGCACCGTGGTCTATATCAACCATGCGCTGCGCGATACCTTGCGCAACAACGTCGAAGGTTTTCGCAAACAAATTCCTGGTTTCGACCCTGAAAAAATTCAGGGAGGCAGCGTTGGCGTTTTTTATGCCGATCCGGCTGCCGCCCTGGCGCGCTTGCGCGCCCTCACCAGTGTGGCGCGTTCACGGCTTGAGCTCGGAGGGCGACTCTATGATCTGGTCACGACACCGGTGATCTCCGATACCGGGGAGCGGCTGGGGACGGTAGGCCAATGGGATGACGTGACCGAACAGCTCGCAGCCGAGCAGCAAATTGACGCCTTGGTCCAATCCGCAGCACAAGGCGACTTCAGTCAACGCCTTTCGATGCAAGGCAAGACGGGCTTCTTCGCGTCGCTCTCTACGGGCATGAACCAGCTGCTCCATACCAGTGAGCAAGGGCTCAATGATGTGGCCGACGTTCTGGCCTCTTTCGCCAAAGGCGATCTCACTCACCGCATCACGCGCGATTACAGCGGCTTGTTTTCCAAGGTCAAAGACAGTGCCAATGCCACTGCGGACAACCTCACGCGTGTTATTGGCGAAGTTCACGCAGCCGCTGATGCGCTGACCGGTGCGGCCAACCAGGTGAGCGCCACGGCCCAAAGCCTGAGCCAGGCGGCCAGCGAGCAAGCCGCCAGCGTGGAGCAGACCACCTCCAGCATTGATGTCATGTCGGCCTCCATAGGGCAAACAAGCGACAACGCCAAGGTCACTGACGGCATGGCCACCCAGACCAGCAAGGAGGCCGTGGACGGCGGTAGCGCCGTGACCCAGACGGTGGCCGCCATGAAACAAATTGCAGCCAAGATCGGCATCGTGGACGATATTGCTTACCAGACGAACCTGTTGGCCTTGAATGCGGCGATTGAGGCCGCACGCGCCGGTGAGCATGGCAAGGGCTTTGCGGTGGTGGCCGCTGAAGTGCGCAAGCTCGCAGAACGCAGCCAGGCAGCCGCCAAGGAAATTGGAGATCTTGCGGGCCACAGTGTGTCAACCGCCGAGCGTGCAGGCCGGTTGCTCGATGCCATTGTTCCCAGCATCCAGAAGACCAGTGAGCTGGTGCAGGAGATTGCGGCAGCCAGTGCCGAGCAGAGCGAGTCAGTGGTGCAGATTGGCGGGGCGATGGGCCAGCTCAGCAAGGCAACCCAGCAAAACGCGAGCGCCTCAGAAGAACTGGCAGCTACCAGTGAAGAGCTCTCTGGCCAGGCCGAGCAGTTGCAGGAGAGCATCGCTTTTTTCAGGATCAGCGAGAGCACAGCCCAGATACGGGGTCAATCGGCAAGCCCGGCTCGCAACCAGCGAGGTGGACTCCGGATAAATTCGTCACGCAGCCCCGGCGACTCACTGCAAGTGACCGAGGTGCGACCAATTAAGGCGCGAGCCGGCCAGGCGGGTTCTGCCAACTTCAAACCGTATTGATCCAACGCTATGGCAGCCCTTGATTTTAGTGATCGTGAATTCAAAACCATTTGCGAATTGATGTACGAAGCGGCAGGCCTGTCTTACAACGACTCCAAAAAATCCCTGATTCACTCCCGTCTCTCAACCCGCATTCAGCGCCTGGGTCTGGAGGGTTTTGCGGACTACATTGCGATCTTGCAGGATGAATCGCAGGCGGCGGAGTTCCAGATGGCCGTGGACCTGTTGACCACCAACGAGACCTATTTTTTCCGCGAACCCAAGCACTACGAGTTGCTGGAGCGTGAACTTGTCGCCCGCAAAAGCAAAGCGCCGCTGGCAGTCTGGAGCGCGGCCTCGTCGTTTGGCGACGAGGCCTACAGCACTGCCATGCTCTTGTCTGACCTCCAGACCTCCGGGCGGATTGGGCCGGACTGGTCGATTCTGGCCACCGACATCAGCCACCGGGTGCTGCTCAGTGCCAAAGAGGCGGTGTTCCCGCAAGACCGCTTGCGCGCTGTGTCGCCCGAACGGCTCAAGCGCTACTGTCTGCGCGGCGAAGGCGAGGCAGAGGGACAGTCGATGGTGCAGGACAAGCTGCGCCGGCGCGTGCAGTTTGGCCAGCTCAATTTGTGCAAGCCGTTCAGTGGTCTGGGGCCATTTGATGTCGTGTTTTTGCGCAATGTGCTGATTTACTTTGACCCGCCCACCAAAAGTGCTGTGGTGGACCGGGTGCTGGCCACCCTGAAGCCGGGTGGCCTGTTTTTTTTGGGCACTGCCGAGGGTCGTGTGCCGTGCGAGACCGCCTTGCAGACCGTGCAGCCAGGCGCTTTCAGAAAGCCCCTCTGAGCCCAGTGAATGGCCCAGCCCACCTGTTTTAAATCTCCTGTTTGTTGAAAGTGATTGCCAAATGGTCGTCAAAGTTTATGTGGTGGATGACTCCGCCGTGGTGCGCCAGGCCTTGCAGCACATGCTGGCCGGTCAACCTGACATCGAGTTGATTGGCAGCGCCCCCAATCCGATCATTGCCATGGCAGCGATCCAGAAAAATCGACCCGATGTGTTGCTGCTGGACATTGAAATGCCTGGCATGGATGGCTTGACGTTTTTGCGTCAAATCATGGCGGGCACACCCATTCCCACCGTCATTTGTTCTACCTTGTCGACCGAAGGCAGCAAGGTCGCGCTGGATGCTTTGGCCGCTGGCGCTGTGGCGGTGATGGGCAAGCCCAAGCTCGGACTCAAGCAGCACCTGGAAGACTCGCGTCGCGAGATGATT
>JAUXQA010000058.1 GCA_030683195.1 Rhodoferax sp.
GGCTCACCACCTGAGTGACGTGGCTGTAGCCCGCCAGGGTGAGCTGCGCCTTGAGCCGGGCCTCGTCGAGCTTTTGCTTGACCTTGAAGTGAAAGGTGTAGCCGGCTAGAAAGGCGGGTGGAGCCAACCGGTAAAGTGCCGTGGTGGCGGGCACGATGACCACGTCGGCCCCAGACTCGCCGCCGCGCTGCTCACCGGCGGCGTGCAGGCGCCATAAGGTGGCCAGACGCTCGCTGATCAGATCCTGATGCGGGGAAAAGGTGTCATAGGGCAGGGTTTCCCAGTCGGGGAACAAGACGCAGCGCACATCGGGTGCAAAAAAAGCAATTTCCAGCAGCAGGCGCTGGGCGTCCACCGCGTCGGCCGTGACGATGGCGGTGAGCCGTCGCTCGGCTTTGTCACGCCGGGCCAGCTGGGCCAGCAGCATGGCGTCGGCCGAGCCACAAGGGCGGGGGAGGGTGTAGCGTTTGCCAATGCTGAGTTTGGGTAAATCCATGGATCGCCTGAGTCGCCGTGTGTCGGTGCCGTGAGTTTGAAAACACAAATAGAAAACACCCCCCGCGCTGAGGCGGGGGGTGTTGATCAGATCAGGATTTTAGAATGGGCTCACGCCTATGATCCATACCACCGCAATTACCCCCGCCCGGCCGTCTGACTCCTCCCGCTTTTGGGCCCTGATTCCTTGCGCGGGCATGGGTGCCCGCTCGGGGGCCAGCGGCCCCAAGCAGTACCAAATTCTGGCGGGGCAGGCGATGGTGCAGCACACCTTGGCCGCCTTTGCCAGCGTGGCGCGCCTCACCCGCACCCTTGTGGTGGTGGCGGCAGACGATGAGGTTCTGGTGTCACCCGATGAATCTTTTTTAGTAGCGCCATGCGGAGGTTCTACAAGGGCTGCCAGTGTTTTGAATGGTTTGAATGACCTGTTGCTGCAAGGTGCTGAGCCTGACGATTGGGCGCTGGTGCACGACGCCGCCCGCTGTTTGGTGACGCCCGCACAAATCAACGCGCTGATTGACGCCTGCTGCCAGGATGCCGTGGGCGGCCTGCTGGCCCACAAGCTGCCCGACACGCTCAAGGCCGAAACGGGTGGGCGGGTCGCCAGCACGCTGGACCGCAGCGACAAATGGCTGGCCCAGACGCCGCAGATGTTTCGCATTGGTGCACTTATTGAAGCGCTGCAACAGGCAGGCGACCGCGTGACGGACGAGTCCAGTGCCATGGAGTTGATGGGCTTGCGGCCTTTGCTGGTGCAGGGGAGCGCCCAAAACTTCAAGGTGACCTACCCGGAAGACTTTGCGCTGGCCGAGGCGGTGTTGAATGCACGCTTGCAGCAAACCCTTGCCGATATTTCATCTGCCTTGCGGTGAATTCATTTCCCGTTCGGGACATATTCGTGGCAATTGATCCCGGATACTCATCATCTTTCCCAATCGGGAAATTGACTCCTGAAGCAGTCGTTTTCCAAACACAGGGCCGCCCATGCACAACGCACAAGTAGTTTTACATCCCGATCACGCCAAAAAGATTTTTGTTTTTGAAGAGGTCTACCCACTTCGCGCGGCGCAGGAGCAGGCTGAGAAAAAAAAGCTCAGCGCTTTTGGGATGTTTGCCAAGTTCAACCCGCTTAACCGCCCCAAGGATGACACGGTGCAACTTGCGCGGCAGGAATTGAGATGGGAGCCCTTTTGGCATATCGTGGCCAAACGGTCGGTGGACTACAGCTGCCAGTTGACCTACCAAGTGCCCGTACACAACCCGTACGCGCAGTCGGTACAGCTTGACGATAGAGTTTTTGAGGTCGCCCGCCAAAAGGACAAAGCCCGAATTGAATTCGTAGCGCTAGAGAACTGCCATCGAAAAATTCAGTTTGACAGGCTGATTGACGGCATGCAGCGCGACATCAAGCCCGCCGCGTTTGAACTCTACATCAACAAATACAAGTTCAACGAGACCGAGCAGGTGGAGACTCGTGAGTTGTTGCAACCGCTGGTACCCATGGCTGCTGCGAAGCAGATGGCCAGTGCGAGCCTGACCGGCGAGGCTGTGAATGCCTTTGAAATTCATAGTGACAACATTGAGTTTGAGCGCACTTACATGTATATGCGACCCGTTTTTGCATTTGAATTCCGCTGGTCAAGCGCCGACAAGGTGGGCGTCATTGAGGTGGATGGATTGACCGGAGAGGTTATTGAGAACGGGCGCTGGTTCAAAGACAAGGTGAACAGAATAGTCACCCGTGAGATGCTGGTGGATCTGGGTGCCGAAGTGGCGGGGACATTTATTCCCGGCGGGGGAGTGGCTGTCAAGCTGATCGGGAAGATGACCGACTCCAGCGCCTGAACGCAGGCCTGTTTTGATGGGCGCTGGCGGCTTTGGGCAGGGCCCAAATTTGAAATTTGAAGGACACAGCATGAAATTCAGAATTGGCGAAGGTTGGGACGTTCACGCGCTGGTGGAGGGACGAAAACTCATCATTGGCGGCGTGGAAATCCCTTATCACTTGGGGCTCTTGGGACATTCGGATGCCGATGTGCTGTTGCACGCCATCACCGATGCACTCCTGGGCGGCGCGGCGTTGGGTGACATTGGCACGCATTTTCCGGACACGGACGCCCGCTTTAAAGGGGCGAACTCCCTCGTGCTGCTGACCGAGGCCATACGCCGGGTGCGCGAGAAGGGCTTTGAGATCGGCAACATCGACAGCACCGTGATTGCACAGGCCCCCAAGCTCATGACGCACATCCAGGCCATGCGGGCCACCATCGCCCAGGCACTGGGGGTGGCCGTGGATCAGGTCAACGTCAAAGCCAAAACAGCCGAAAAAATGGGCCCGGTGGGCCTAGGGCAAGCCATGGAGGCCCGGGCCGTCGTACTTTTGTCGGTTAATGAGCCAATACCTCTGTAGCCGGCGATTTGTAAAGCTTTTAACAATTAATTTTGATATCGAATTTAGGGAATTCAACACCCATGACAGGCGCTAACAATCTTCCCCTCATCACCGACGAATTGACCATATTGACCGATTTTGTGCCGCTTGACGGCCTCAACATCATTGAACTCGGCTGCGGCAGCGCCGGCCTGGTGCGAAGCTTGTTGAAACGCCACTCCGGCACGCGCGTCACGGCATTGGAGGTCGATGAGCGTCAGCACGCCAAAAACCTGGCTACCCCGCAAGAAGGTTTGACTTTTGTTGCGGCAGGCGCCCAGGCAGTTCCCCTGCCAGACGCCACTTTTGACTTGGCGCTGATGCTCAAGTCCCTGCACCATGTACCACTGAAGGACATGGCGCTGGCCCTGAGTGAAGTAGCCCGCGTGCTGCACCCGGGAGGTTATTTTTATGCCTCGGAGCCCGTTTACGCCGGACCCATGAACGAGGTGATCCGTCTATTTAATGAGGAGCGCGTGGTGCGTGAGGCTGCGCAGACCGCACTGGACGCCGCGCTGGAAACCGGTATGTGGGAGCAGGTGGCCGAGCGATGCTTTGACATGCCGGTTCATTTTGATGATTTTGTCGATTTTGAGCAGCGAATGATGCGCCCGACCTTTGCCGACCACCAGCTCGATGACGCCAAAATTGCTCAGGTGCGAGCGGCATTTGAGCCGCACTGCACGGCAACAGGTGCCGATTTCAGAAGACCGATGCGGGTTCGATTGCTGCGTCGTACTGCGCAGGCCTAAAGCAACCGTCATCTTCTGCCAAGTCTGGAGTTGGATCAGATGCAAAGCCCGGACCACTATCCAGCACGCCAATGCAGACCTGGTTTGGCTCTACTTCACAAACCAACTCCAGGTGCAAGGCCGGCGCGCGGCGCAGTGTGTTTTCTAGCAACTTGCCCATCGCCCGGTGGCAGCAGAACTGACCACGTTCGCAGGGCGTAAGCGGGGCACGCGATTGTCCATGCTGAGATCAAAGGGCTGGCGGTCATAGTCTTTCAATAGGTCCACCCATGGGATGTTCCATTGGGGTTTCCAAGCCAGGTTTCAGTTATAAAGATGTCGGCTTTTCAAAACCAGAGACAACAAACCCATGAAGCTCCCCCTCTTTACTTTCGCCCTCGTGATCTCCGCCTACGCCAGCCACGGCCTCGCCCAAACCGCCCCAGCCCGGGACGAATTCTTCTGGCTGGGTGAAATCAACAAGGCCACCGCCGTGATCAATACGGACGAAGGCCTGCTGGACAAGGCCATGACGCCCCGCATCGCGGCTGGTATCTCCAAAGTCATCAAAGACGGCAGCCTGCCCGGCGGCAAGCGCCCCTCCAGCGTCATTACCTTTGAACCGCTGTTGATTGCGGCGGCTGGCCCGCAAGTGACCCTGCTCCACGCCGGCCGTTCCAGCCAGGACATGCACGCCACCTACCGCGCGGCCATTCTGCGTGACGACATGCTCAACCTAGCGGACCAACTCAACAAGACCGCAGGCTCGCTCGTCAAGTTGGCGGAGAAACACGCCAACACCATCGTGCCTAACTACACCAATGGTGTGGCGGCCCAGCCCAACAGCCTGGGTCATTACCTGCTGGGGCATGCCGCTGGCCTAGAGCGGGACGCCCAGCGCATTCGCGAAGCATATGGGCGGATAGACCGCTCGGCCATGGGCACCACTGTGCTCAACGGCAGCAGTTGGCCCCTGAACCGCACCCGCATGGCTAACTATCTGGGCTTTGAGTCGATTGTGGACAACGCCTATGACGCATCCCAAATCTCGTCCATGGAGCACCCGGTGGAGGCCGGCGCCATCGTGACCAGCATCGCGCTGCACGCGGGCCACTTTATTGAAGACATCATGACCCAATACGCGCAGCCCCGGCCCTGGATGTTGCTGGCCGAGGGCGGCGCCAACACCTATGTGTCAAGCGCCATGCCCCAAAAACGCAACCCCGGCCTGCTCAACACCACCCGCCGTGATGCGTCCACCGCCATCTCGCTCGCACAAGGCGTTGTTATGCAAGCCCACAACATCACGCCCGGCATGGGCGACCCCAAAGAGTCCAAGGCCAACAGCGCCATGGTCAACAGCGCCATCACGATGCTTAAAGGCTGGGATCGCATCCTGAACTCACTGGTGATCAGCCCCGAGCGGGCGCTGGAAGAACTCAACAGTGACTGGACCGCCTCCCAGGAGCTGGCCGACGTGCTGATGCGCAAGTACAAGCTGCCGTTCCGCGTGGGGCACCACTTTGCCTCCGAGGTGGTG
>JAUXQA010000061.1 GCA_030683195.1 Rhodoferax sp.
CTGGTGAGCGCCATCCTGGCTGAACAAGATGAGGAGTGGATGACCGCAAAAATCTAACTGACCATGAAACCCTGACTCGGCGCGTAAACACCACATCTCAGAACCAGTTCGCGGAATTTACAGAAGAAAAGTTGCTTTATCAACGCCGGACTGCATGCCACTCAGCAAAACCGTAATGAATCTGGGATAGACCCGTCTCCCGAGAGAGAGCACCGATTCTGAAGTTGTTCGCCGTCTGCATTTGTCGCAACAAAAACTTTGGCGCATTGTCGGGGGGCCGTCGTCTCCAATTCCACTGATCCACTTCGCGGTTTGCGGGGGTAGCAAGCGCTGTGAAGAACGCCGCCACAAACACTGCAACCCTGCAGCCGCATCCGACTTGCCAAGTCTGAGTGAATGCTGATAAATACCCAAAGAAACTGGGATTCATGCAAATCATGAATGGTCATGGGTTGATCCTGGTGAACTGTTTGCTACACAGTGTCGACTAGGTTACACCCACTTTGCTGTTGATTTAGTCAAGTTATGTGATAGAAACGAATTTTCGTTCCTCACGCACCCTGACCAAATGAGTCGTAGATACAATCATGAAAGCTGATCGTGCTCAAAGCTAAACCCACTTGGGGGTGGTTACTTTTTTAGCTGTCTATATAAGCGCATGCGCAAAGAATTTCTCGAAAATTCGCTTGAGCGCCCTGGGGCGTATTCCCAGCTTAGAAAGAGGTCGTCTGCGCTTTTCAGCGGTGGCACTTTGTTTGCTGCCATCGCTTTTAAAGCATCCCACACTGCAGTTTCATCTAGAGGATTTGTGCATTTGCTTTGAGCAATTAAAATGGCTCTGGAGATGCCATCTTTGCGTGGGCGTCTGTGAGAAACGAGGTTCTTTTCGTTCATCTTCCCCAATGACCGTTGGACATTTCCTTCAGCAGGAGACTGTTGATCTGTTACTGACCGGTCTTTGTCTAATGCGTCTGTTGGAGGTAGGCTGGATTGTTGAATGATTGCCTGATGGATAACTTTTTCGTTTTCCGAACTGTCACTGACATCGGGTTGGAGGATGTTGCTCAGCACAATTTCAGACAAATTCTTTGATTCGTTTGCAGAACAAATTTGGATCCCGCACTCTTGCAAATAGGCAACAGCCTGTTTACGAGGTATGAACACATTTGGCCCGATGCGTTTTGCCGGAAAATGATGTGCGTCGAAAGCCTGAATTTTTCCGTCTTGAAGTCTCTGCTGAAGCTGTTCACGATGATCGGCTTGGCGATCCCATTGCTCAAACTCAACTCGGTCAATGTCGGCCCTGCTGTTTAGCCTGGGCAACCACAACAAACGGTTTGGAAGCGCTGAATAGAGATTTAAAAAAGTGTCAATCTCTAAGTCAGACATTTTTCCCTGGAGTTTGGGAAGGTTTTTCAGAAGTGGCTCAAGTGAAGCCCGTTCATCGTCTGTCAATTCACAGGAAAATTTTAGAAGTTCATCATCCTTTACATGGGAGACAAATTTTCCAATCACGCAATCAATGCCCACGGCACCCTCTAATGTCGGGTGAGTAGCTTTCGCGATAGCGCGAACAAAATACCAACACTCAATTGTGTCGCCAAGTCCAAGTTCTATGCATGGCGATTTCAACTATTTACTCCTAGACCAACTTTCATGATCGGGAAGGCCACACCGAAATGTGGAAAACGTCTTCATTCAAATTTATTGATCATAAACGTATCGATTGCACCGTGTTTCACGTTGACTTCTACCGCAATTGAAGACGTTGTAAATTTTGCATCGAAGCCGTGATGCACAAGCTTGCATCGTTTGGGTTGGGGCTGCTGGCGGCCCTGGTAGGAGCCTTATAAATAAAAACACCAATTCCAAAATTCAAAAACACAAGCCCCACTTCGCGAAGCGCTGCTTGGCGATGATCCGTCCTGAGGCTTTGTGGTACGTGATTTCCTCGCTTGCGCGCATCCCTGCGCCTCTACGATCAGCTTGAAACGCCCGTCCACCTTAGCTTAATACGCAGCAGTGGCCAGTTCTTATCAGCTTCTGATGCTACGCAGGGATAGAAAATAATGGTGAGCTTACGGCAGCCGCGACCTCATCTACTGCAGTGAAGTCCGGTTCATAGTAAAAATATTTCCGCATGACGTTTAACTTGAAGTGCAAACGACACCCCAGTCAGCCATAAGAGCTTGCCGCTTTGAAAACTGGGTTCCCCGTTGATATGCACGTTCAACAGCGTCAGGTAATTGGTGGGCCAGTGCATGCTCAGCAACTTCACGTGGGTACGCTGTCATTTCAGCAGCCCACATCCGAAAAGACGATCGAAAGCCATGAACCGTAATGCCGTCGCCATTGGCATCGACCCAGATTGGTTTGTCACCATCGCCATTCATGCGGCGGATCACCGCTGTCAAAGACATGTCCGAGAGTGCCTGCATCTTGGTGCCAGCAAAGACGAACCGGCTATCAGCCGGAATGGATAATTGGCCCATCGAAACCATATCCGTGCTTCTGATCGACATCAGCACGGCAAGTGCTGCATCTGAGATTGGCACTTGATGTTCGCGTCGTGCTTTCATGCGTTCCGCAGGAATGGTCCACACCCTCTCAGTAAAGTCAAACTCAGACCACTTAGTGCCACGCACTTCACCAGATCGACATGCGGTCAATACAGCAAACTCGACGGCTTTTGATGCGACTCCTGGACGGGCTTTGAGGGCCAGCATGAATTCCCCAATGCGTTGCCACGGTAGGGAAGGGTGATTTTTTGTTCGAGAGGATTTGCCGATTGTGGCCAGCAAGTTCTCCAAGTGACCTTTCCAGCGGGCTGGGTTTTCACCCGCACGGTATCCACTGGTCGTTGCCCAACCCAACACGGATTCGATTCGGCCACGTAAACGACTTGCAGTCTCTGTTTTTGTCTGCCAGATCGGTGACAGGCATTTGACGATTAAAGCGGTGTCGATATCGGCCACTGGTTGTTGTCCAAAAACAGGACTTGCATACGTCGCCAAAGTGTTTGTCCATTGGTCAATGTGCTTGGCGTTTTTCCAGCTGGCCTTATGCGCCTCTATATAAGAAGCAGCACATTGGTCAAACGTCATCATTTTGGCGCGCTCCAGTGCCAATGCCAGCAACTTTTGCTTCTTGACGGCCATAGGGTTGAGTCCATCTGCCAGAAGTTTGCGTGCCTCCAGAGCTTTCTGCCGTGCTTCAGCCAGACTGATGGTGTGCGTTGCACCCAACCCCATTCCATAGGCCTTGCCCTCTCGCATGAAACGAAACAGCCAGCTCTTGACACCAGTGCGGGTGATTTGAAGGGTCAATCCCCCTCCATCACCATATAAACCCGGCTTGTTCAACTTCGAGACTTGAAGTGCCGTTAACCGGTTCAATTGCCGAGCCATGAATTCGAATCCCCTTATTTCAACTATCAAAACAACTATCAAAGTATAGCTGGATTTGATGGAATTGGGTAAGACGCCTTAGGACGACAAATTTCCCTAAGTCATTGTTTTACTTGATTAATTTGCACTTATTAGGATGAGCTAGGATGGTCTCCACGCGGACTCCGTTTCCGCCAAAAAGTCAAATTGCTCACTGAGCATGCTGATTTAAAAAGCCCCGCAATTAAAATTGCGGGGCTTTTTTATTTTGAGCGAATGTTTCTTATTGCCAAATCCAACACCATGCCTTTTTAGGACTTGGTATTGGATTGCCGTAGGCTACAAGTTGTCAGTGAAGCTACGCAGCTTATCTGAACGCGAAGGGTGCTTGAGTTTACGCAGGGCCTTGGCTTCAATCTGGCGGATGCGCTCACGCGTGACATCGAATTGCTTGCCCACTTCTTCCAATGTGTGGTCGCTGGTCATCTCGATGCCAAAGCGCATGCGCAATACCTTGGCTTCACGCGGGGTGAGGCTGTCCAGAATGTCTTTGACCACGTCACGCAAACCGGCTTGCATTGCGGCTTCCATCGGTGCGGTGTTGGCGCTATCTTCAATGAAATCGCCCAAGTGCGAATCGTCGTCGTCACCAATCGGGGTTTCCATGGAGATGGGCTCTTTGGCGATCTTCATGATCTTGCGGATCTTGTCTTCCGGGATCTCCATGCGCTCTGCTAGCACGCTGGCGTCGGGTTCAAAGCCAAATTCCTGCAAATGTTGCCGACTGATACGGTTCATCTTGTTGATTGTCTCAATCATGTGCACCGGAATGCGGATGGTTCGGGCCTGATCGGCAATAGACCGGGTGATCGCCTGTCGAATCCACCACGTCGCATATGTCGAAAATTTGTAACCCCGTCGATACTCGAACTTGTCTACGGCCTTCATCAGGCCGATGTTGCCTTCCTGGATCAGATCCAGGAACTGCAGGCCACGGTTGGTGTACTTCTTGGCGATCGAAATGACGAGGCGCAAATTGGCCTCGATCATCTCTTTCTTTGCTGCTCGTGAAGCGTATTCGCCCGCATTCATGCGCTTGTTGATGTCTTTGAGTTGGTCCAGGGGCACCACAACTTTGGACTGAAGATCAGTCAGTTTTTGCTGCAGGTCTTGCACCGGTGGAATGTTGCGGCCCATGACCGCGCTCCACGGTTTGCCGGCAGCGGCCTGCTTTTCAATCCATTTGAGGTTGAGCAACTGGCTGGCGACTTTGTTGCCGTTTTTGTCGCGGCCGCTGAAGTCGGCGATGAAGCTTTCCTGCGAGTAGCCGCATTTGTCCACAATGATGCGTCGCAGTTCGCGCTCTTTTTTACGCACATCATCGACTTGGGAGCGAACCATGTCACACAGCTTCTCAATGGCCTTGGCCGTGAAGCGGATGGACATCAACTCTTCGCTCAGCAACTTTTGCGTCTTGACGTAGGTGGGTGTGCCGTAGCCTTCTTTTTCGTAGATTTTGTGAATCTTGTCGTGCAGCTCCCGCATCGTGTCGAAGCGGGTCATGGCTTCACGCTTGAGCTCCTCTAGTTTCTTGGTCAGCGCCTTCGAGCCGCCTTTGCCGTCGTCGTCGTCAGCGGCATCAAACTCGTCAAAGTCTTCTTCGGCAACGTAATCGTCTGCTTCGTTGGGGTTGGAGAAACCGTCCACGATGGTGGTGATCACAACCTTGCCTTCGCGGATGTCTTCGCCCAGGCGCAAAATTTCAAAAATGGTGGCGGGGGAGGCCGAAATCGCCTCCATCATGGCCATCAGTCCGCCTTCAATGCGCTTGGCGATTTCAATTTCGCCTTCGCGGGTCAGCAGCTCCACCGTGCCCATTTCGCGCATGTACATGCGCACGGGGTCGGTGGTGCGGCCGAACTCGCTGTC
>JAUXQA010000086.1 GCA_030683195.1 Rhodoferax sp.
CATGCAACTCTTCTTCGTTGGACTTGGCTTCTGCAGGTTGCGCGTTGAGCATGGACAGGGCGGAGGTCATCAGCAGCATGCCCCCACCCACCTGAAAGCTGGCCAGAGAAATACCGAAGAACTCCAGGATGTGCAAGCCCATCAAGGCGCTGACGGCAATCACCACAAAGGCGCTGAATGACGAGATCAGGATGGTGCGACGGCGCTGCGCACTGGTGAAGTTGTGCGTGTAATGGATGAAAAACGGCACGATGGCCAGCGGGTTCACGATGGCCAGCAAGGTGACGAGGGGTTTGAAATCCATGGTGATGTTCTTTGTGTGTTGAAGCTGCCGCTCAGCGTCCGCCGGTCACATCCAACAGCGTGCCCGTGGTGTAGCTGGCGTCATTTGACAGCAACCACACAATCGCCTGCGCTACCTCCTCTGCACTGCCCGCGCGCTGCATCGGCACCTGGGGTGCCATTTGCCGGGCCCGGTCGGGCTGGCCGCCAGAGGCGTGAATGTCGGTCTCAATGATGCCGGGGCGCACCGCGTTGACGCGGATGCCTTCCAGTGCCACCTCTTTGGCGAAGCCGATCGTGAAGGTGTCGATGGCGCCCTTGCTGGCGGCGTAGTCCACATACTGGCCCGCGCCGCCCAAGCGCGCTGCTGCGCTCGACACGTTGACGATCGCGCCGCCGCTGCCACCCAAGCGCGTGCTCATGCGCTTCACGGCCTCGCGCGCACACACAAAACTGCCCACCACGTTGATGTCGAACATGCGCTTGAGCCGCGCCACGCTCATCTCGTCCACGCGGGCCGCCACATCCACCACGCCGGCGTTGTTGACGAGGGCGGTGAGCCGCCCGAGTTTGGCGTCGATCTTCCGGAACATGGCCATCACCTGGGCCTCATCGCCCACATCGGCCTGCACGGTGATGGCGTTGCCGCCTTGTGCGCGAATCTGGCGCACCACCTCGTCAGCGGCCAGTGAGTTGGCGGTGTAGTTGACGGCCACGGCGTAGCCGCGTTGCGCTGCGAGCAGGGCGGTTGCGGCACCAATGCCGCGTGAGCCGCCGGTGATGAGAAGGGTAGGGTTCACAGTGCGTCCTGCAGGTTGTGGAAAATTAAGTTAAAACCAGCGTTTGAGTCAGCGCATGTTAGCCGCAGCCTGTACCCCATCCGTGCCAAATTGCCCACAAATTACCCACAAGGAGACGAACTTGACCACCATAGACTATTACTTTGCCCCGCAAAGCCCCTGGACCTATCTGGGCCATGCCCGCTTGACGGAGATCGCCCGCGCAGCGCAGGCCGAGGTGCGCGTGTTGCCGGCTGACTTTGGCCAGGTCTTTGCGGCCTCGGGTGGTCTGCCGTTGCCCAAGCGTGCGCCCCAGCGCCAGGCTTACCGGCTGCAGGAGCTGGCCCGTTTCCGGGATCATCTGCAGTTGCCGTTGACTGTGCAGCCTCGCTTTTTCCCGGTGGCGGCTGACCCGTCGGCCCGGTTGATCGTGGCGGTGGGTCTGCACGACGACATGGCCGCCGCCATGCGCCTCAGTGGCGCCGTATTTGCGGCGGTGTGGGCGCAGGAGCGTGACATTGCCAGCCCTGAGGTGCTGGCCGAGCTGTTGGCAGAGTGCAGCCTGCCAGCGCAGCGGCTGGACCAGTCGCTTGATGCAGCCGTGCAGGCGGTTTATGACGCCAACACCCGGTCTGCGCTGGACGCCGGCGTCTTTGGTGCGCCCAGTTATTGTGTGGATGGCGAAATTTTCTGGGGCCAGGACCGGCTTGACTTTTTGGCCCGCAAACTCAAGGCATCGGCCGACGCATCGGCCTGAAGCCGCTCAAACCCCTTGTTGTTACTGCCAAGCAGGTGTTTTATGTTCTCCACCTTGTTTTTTAAGCCTTTTAGACCTCTGTCCGGCGTATCCATTGCCTCGGTAGCTATTGGTTTTATATCGGTTCTGGGTATGGCGGGGGCCTTGCCGGCTGCAACTCAACCCTACAGCGGACCGCTGTTTGATGCCCACCTGCATTACAACGAAGAGGCCTGGAATGGCCAGACCGGGCCGCACCCCTTGAGCGATGTACTAGCCCGCATGAAGCGCAACAACGTGAAGGCGGTGGTGGCCAATTCGCGCCCCAACGATGGCACGCGGGCCCTGGCTGACGCGCGGGACGAAACCCGTGTGGCCGGCGTCACCGTTATTCCTTTTGTGCGCCTGTACCGCAACCGTGCGGATTACGACAACTGGTTTCGCGATGAGTCGATTTATGAGATGGTGCAGGCTGAACTGGCCCGGGGCACGGGCAGCGGGCCCTACCGGGGCTTGGGTGAGTTTCACCTGTATGACAGTGCCAACGCCAATGGCGTGGTCGCCAAAAAGTTGATGACTCTGGCAGAGGACAAGGGCCTGGCGGTGTTGGCCCACGTGGACGATGTAGCCATCGATCTGCTGATGGCCAATACCCCGTCCAGGGGGCAAAAGATGCGTCTGATCTGGGCGCATACCGGAATTGGCGGCGCTTCGGCCGAGCGGGTCGATGCGCTGTTTGGCAGATACCCTTTGCTGATGGGCGAATTGTCCTACCGGCCTGGCCTGACTTGCGAAGGCGGGCGGCTCTGCCCCGAATGGCGCGCCTTGGTGCTGAAATACCCGACCCGCTTCATGGTGGGCTCGGACACCTGGGTCAACCAGCGCTGGCTCTATTACGACGAGCTCATGCAGAGCTACCGCACCTGGCTGGGCGACTTGCCGGCAGAGGTGGCGCGCAACATTGCCTGGGCCAATGGCGCCTCGCTTTTTGGCCTGAAATAGGGCCACCGATTTCTCAACCTTCCATCACAGACAAGCCCACATGCTTCAATTGCACTACTACCCCAGCACCGCCGCGATGGCGCCGCATATCGTGCTCGAAGAAATCGGCGCCCCGTTCCAGTTGGTGCATGTTGATCGTCTGGTCAATGCCCACAAGACGCCCGCCTACCTCCAGCTCAATCCCAACGGCCTGATCCCGGTGCTGGTGCATTGCGATCTGGTGCTGTACGAGACCGCCGCCATCTGCCTGCATTTGTGCGACACGCATCCTCAGGCGGGTCTGGCACCCGCCCTGGGCACCGTCGACCGCGCCCACTTTTACAAGTGGATGGCCTGGCTAACCAACAGCCTGCAAGCGACCCTGATTCTGTATTTTTACCCCGAGCGCTGGGTGAATGAGGGCAACACATCCGGTGTGGCGCAGGTCAAGGCGCATGCCGAACACAAGGTGGGCGCGTTGCTGGACCAGCTCGACGCTGAACTGGCCCGCCACGGCAAACCGTGGTTATTGGGCGAGGCCTACAGTGCTGTAGACCCGTATGCCCTGATGCTGGGGCGCTGGACGCGTGGATTCGCCTCGCCTCCGGCCCGCAGTCGCCCCCACTTGGGGCCGTACTTGCAGAGGGTGCTGGCGCGCCCAGCCGTGCAGCGGGTGTTTGCCACCGAGCAGTTGGCCCAGCCCTGGGTCTGAAGCCCCGGCGGGCATCCTTCAGCGGCCGGAGCGCTCCAGGTAGCGTTTGCGCCAGAAAAAGACCACCAGACTCACAGCCGTCAGCGCCATGAAGCCCAGGGTGATCCAGAAGCCCCCTGATTTGTGCAGCAGCGGGATGAACTCGAAGTTCATGCCGAAGATGCCGGCAATCAAATTCAAGGGCAAAAAAATCGCCGTCAACACCGTGAGCGTGCGCATGATCTGGTTGGTGCGGTGGCTCTGCGCGTTGAAGTGCATCTGCACCGCGGTTTCAGCGCTTTGCTCCAGCCGGCGAACATGGTGCACCACACGTTCAATGTGTTCCAGCACGTCGCGGCTGCGCACCTGGAGCAGGTCTTGTTCCCGTTGGCCCTGTGGCGTCTCGGCCTCGGGCCAGTTCTTGAGGGCTTCAATCCAGTCCTGCAGGGCGGCACGCTGGTCGTCGCATATTTCATCCAGGTGGTGCAGCGCCAGCCGGGCCTCCAGCATCGTGGCCCAGTTGTTGAAGCGGGTTTTGGGGCTCAGCAACTCCAGCTGCCAGTGGTCGAGCTGCTGCGTGAGCTGGCGGCGCAGGTCGAGGTAGCCGTCCACCATCTGATTGACCAGGCGCAGCATCATGTCGGCCGGGCCGGCCGGGATACCGCGCGCCCCGGCGGAGCGGCTGTCCGGAGTGCCCGGCACCCGTGTGTCGGCCTGGCTGGCGGCCAGCAAGCGTGCGGCATAGGCTTCCCGCACGGTGCAGTCGGTCGGGTGAACGCTCAGCAGCACCCGGTCAAACACAGCGAAGCCCACTGGACTGGTGTCAATGCGCCGCAAGATGGGCGGCCCGCCGCGCTTGGGCAGCCGGTGGGGCGGCACGCCCACCTGCACGGGTTCGTGCTCGCTGTGGCCTGCAGCCAGACGGTGAAACACCAGCAGGTCGTACTGCGAGGTGTAGTCATAGCGCGACGGCAGTTGCTGGTTCAGCAGGTCTGAAATATGCAGGTCAACAAGCTCCATGCCGCTCAGGCGCTGCAGGGTGGCCTGCATCATGGCCTGCATCGCCTCCAGTTCCGGGCGCGTGCAAGCGATCCACAGATAGCCCTTCTCGGGCAAGTGAGCGCTGGCCAGCGGGTCCGGCGCCAGGATTTCAGTCACCTGGGCGGCATTGACATTGAAAATTCGCATCAAATGGCCCTGCAGACCCTGGTTTTAATTAAATTGGCATCTAGCCGGCGTATTTGTTGGCTTTATAGCTATTTATTTTGCAATAAACGAGCGGCGTCCAGGGCGAAATACGTCAGTACCCCATCGGCTCCCGCCCGCTTGAAGGCTAGCAGGCTTTCCATCATCACTGCATCGTGGTCGAGCCAGCCGTTCAAGGCCGCGGCCTTGAGCATGGCGTATTCGCCGCTCACCTGGTAGGCAAAGGTGGGCACCTTGAACTCGTCCTTCACGCGCCTCACCACGTCCAGATAGGGCATGCCGGGCTTGACCATCACCATGTCGGCGCCCTCGGCAATGTCCATCGCCACTTCGCGCAGCGCTTCATCGGAGTTGCCCGGGTCCATCTGGTAGACCTTTTTGTTACTTTTGCCCAAGTTGCCTGCGGAGCCCACCGCATCGCGGAACGGGCCATAGAAGGCGCTGGCGTACTTGGCGCTGTACGCCATTATGCGGGTGTGCACAAAGTGGTGGGCTTCAAGCGCTTGGCGGATCGCACCAATACGACCGTCCATCATGTCGCTGGGCGCCACAATATCCACGCCAGCAGCCGCCTGGGTGAGCGCCTGCTTCACCAATACCTCAATGGTGGCATCGTTCAGGATGTAGCCGTTTTCTGCCGGATTAGTGTCGGGCAGGCCGTCCTGCCCATGGGTAGTGAAGGGGTCCAACGCCACATCGGTCATCACACCGAGGTCGGGAAACTCTTTTTTGAGGGCCTGCACCACGCGTGGCACGAGCCCGTCCGGGTTCATGGCCTCGCGGCCGTCGGGCGTTTTCAGCGCGGGATCAATCACTGGAAACAAGGCCATGACCGGAATACCCAGGCGCACACACTCTTCAGCTACTGGCAGCAACAAGTCCAGACTCAAACGTTCCACGCCCGGCATGGAGCCAATCGGCTCACGCTGTTGTTGTCCATCCACAACAAACACCGGATAAATCAGATCGTGTGGGGTCAATGCGTTTTCACGGACCAAATTGCGCGTGAAAGCGTCGCGACGCAGGCGGCGCGGGCGACCCAATGGGTAAGGAGCATAGGTAGTCATAGCCGAAAAGTGTAATCGGGTAAGGCTTTTTGTCCTCCAGCGGACAAAAAATCATCTGGTTACTTGATAAACGTCGCAAATTTTGTTAAATTACAAGCGGGCAGTTCGCTGCCTCCCGCTTTTCCTCCCTGAGCGGGGCCTTGATGTG
>JAUXQA010000328.1 GCA_030683195.1 Rhodoferax sp.
TCAGGATTTGGCCCACTGTGAAGCGAGGGTTCAAGCTGGCGTATGGATTTTGAAAAATGAGCTGGATGCGACTGCGGTAGATCCGCATCTGGGCGGGGCTTAGCTGAGCCAGGTCAACGCCTTCAAACATGATGCTTCCCGAAGTGGGTTCGGTGAGCCGGGTCAGCATCATACCCAAGGTGGTTTTGCCGGATCCTGACTCGCCCACGATGCCCAGAGTGCGTCCCTTGTAGAGCGAAAAATCTGACCTCTTTACTGCTGTAAAAACATGGCGTTTGAACAAGCCGGCCTTGAGCACATAATCCTTGCTGATACCTCTGACCTCTATCAAGGCCGGGCCACTGGCAGGCTGGCTGACTCGCTGCTCGGTGACGATTGGGCGTTTGTTGATGATGTCGTCAATGGCTGTCAGGCGACGGGGTCGCGCATCAAGCCGGGGGCGGCATGCCAGCAAAGCCCGGGTGTAGGGATCGGTTGGTGCGTTGAAAATGGTAGCCACATCGCCTGCCTCCCGCACTTCACCACTGCGCATCACGATGACCTGATTCGAGATTTCACCGACCAGCCCAAGGTCATGGCTGATGAACAAGATACTCATTTTTTGTCGCGCCTGCAGACGTGCCAGCAGTTCCATGATCTGGCGCTGCACCGTCACGTCCAGCGCCGTGGTCGGCTCATCGGCAATCAGCAGCTTGGGCTCGCAGGCAATGGCCATTGCTATCATCACGCGCTGCTGCTGACCGCCGGACAATTCATGTGGGTAGGATTTGAGCCGCTCCCTTGGGTTGGGTATGCCCACTTCGGTCATCAGTTCATGTGCTCGGTCAAGTGCTTGGCGTGAGTTGAGCTTGAGGTGAGTACGCAGTACTTCGGCAATCTGATCGCCCACGGTAAACACCGGATTGAGGGAGCTCATGGGTTCCTGAAAAACAACAGAGATGTCCTTGCCACGAAGAGCGCGCATGGCTTCTGCCGGTGCGCTCAGCAGGTCGCGCCCGTTGTAGAGAATTTTGCTGCGCGGGTCGACGATCGCGTTCTCCGGCAATAGCCGCACGATACTCATTGCGCTCACACTCTTGCCGCTGCCAGATTCGCCGACCAACGCAACTGTGCTGTGGTTCGGGATCTCAAAACTGACACTCCGCACCGCCTCGACGGTGTCGGTCTTGCTCATGCGAAAGGACACCCGGAGGTCCTGAACGCTAATCAAATTGCTCATGGTAACGATCCTCGCTTCAGCGCAGTTTGGGGTCGAGCGCGTCGCGCAAAGCATCGGTCAGCAACGCAAAGGCCGTGACAAAAGTGGCCATGAAAGCGGTAGTCGCCACCAGTTGCCACCATTTGCCTTGCACCAGTTCGGTCTGTGCTTCCGAGAGCATCGTGCCCCAACTCACCATGTCGAGCGGCACGCCCAGCCCCAGATAGGACAGGATCACCTCAGCCTTGATGAAGCCCACCACATGCAGGCTCAACTGCACCAAAACAACGTGGCTGATATTGGGCAGGATGTGATGGAACATGCGAGAGGCGTGCGAGGCGCCAATCCCCTCCGCAGCCCGCACGTACTCACGTGAGCGGTGCTTTATGTACTCGGCCCGCACCAAGCGGTAAATGCCGGTCCAGCCGACCAGGCTCAGGATGATGACCACTGTCCAAACGCCGTTGCCGAGGGTGGCCGCCAGCGGGCCGGACTTGAGCACCGCCGCCATCGCGAAGACCAGCAAAATGTAGGGAATGGCGGTGAACACGTTGTACACCCACTCCAGAAAGTCGCCGGCCCATCCACCAAAGTAGCCACCGATAGCACCCAAAATGGTGCCGATCAGCGTGGCAAACAGCGCGGCTGTCAGTCCCACTGTGATTGACACCTGCGCACCTTTGACCACCTTGCTCAGCACATCTCGGCCTTGCTGGTCGGCGCCAAAGGGGAGCGTGTCAGCCTTCACCGTCACCGAGGTCTTGAACTTGGCAGCGCGCTCGCTCCATTCCTGGTAGCGCGGTGCCAGCGGGTCGACGTGGCTGATGTCCACATTTTCCCCGGCAACCGTCTCCACAATGGCGGTCTGGGTGCCATCGGCAATCTTGCCTACGAAGGTCGGCGCGGCAAATGCCACGCCCACTTCTTTCTGCCATTCTTTAGCCACCCAACCCAGTTGGACCAGCAGCACCAGCCCGATAAAGAACAGCGTCACGTAGAGGGACAACATGCCGACGCGGTCGGTCTTCAGGCGCGCCCAAGCTTGTGCCCATACGCCGGGTGACTTGGGGGGCGCTTGCAAAATATCGGTACTCATTTCAGGGTCACCCTCGGATCAACAAACTTGTACAAAACGTCGGTTATCAGGTTGATCGCCATCGTCAGCGCGGCCAGGTATACCGTTGCCGCTTGAATCACGGGGTAGTCGCTGCGATTGACCGCCACCAGAATCTCGCGACCCAAGCCCGGAATGGAAAAGAACACCTCAATCAGGAATGAGCCGATGAAGACTCCTGGCAGGCTGGTCGCCACATTGGTGAGGATCGGAATCATGGCGTTGCGCAGCACATGCTTGAACAAAATGGCGTTTTCTGTCACACCCTTGGCCCGCGCGGTGCGCACATAGTCCTGGCCCATCTCATCCAGGAAAAAGCTGCGATATAGACGGGTTTGCGGTGCCAAGCTCACCAGAACTGCCAAAAAAACCGGCAACGGCGCATAGATTGCCAGATTTTTCCAAACGCTGTTGCTCCAGCCCTGCACCGGGAACCATCCGAGTAAAAAGCCGAACACATACTGGCCAACAATGATGTAGACCAAAAAGCTGATCGACAAAGCTACCGTGCTGATAACCATGATCGCCCGGTCCGTCAGGCTGCCACGCACATAAGCCACAGCCAGACCGGCGCAAATGGCCAGCACCACTTCCAACAACAGAATCGGGATCATGATGGTCAGCGTGGCCGGCAGACGGGTCGAAAAAATATCCGAGATCGCCTCGTTGGTGGTCCAGCTCTTGCCCCAGTTGAAGGTAAAGACCTGTTGGACAAAGACCCAGAGCTGCTCCAGCACTGATTTATCCAGGCCTAGCTGAGCCCGAAGTGAGGCCAGGCGCTCGGGCGAAGCCTTCATGCCCGCCATGATTTCAACCGGATCGCCGCCAAACAACTTGAAAAGAAAGAAGATCAGCAAAATCACCCCGAGCAGGGTGGGGAGCATTTGCAAGATGCGTCTCAGGATGTAGGAAGGCATATCTTGGGGTACTAGGGTTAAATGCTGATGCAGCAGGACACGGCACGGATTATCCTTGGATGTTTTGTTTTAGGCATTGGTGTTTGTATGAGGGTGACTATGCGTTCTGGAAAAACAGGGGTGGCCTTGGCACTACTGTGCTGGGGTTTGGGTGCCAGCGGGGAGAACGCC
>JAUXQA010000090.1 GCA_030683195.1 Rhodoferax sp.
TGATGGTGTCGCGCGCGACCTGGATGTAGTCCACATGCGCGTTGGTGGTGATCTCGCCAGCCAACACCACCAGACCGGTGTTGCACAGGGTTTCAGCAGCTACGCGGGACTTGGGGTCCTGCTTGAAGATCGCGTCAAGAATCGCGTCGGAAATCTGGTCGGCCACCTTGTCGGGGTGACCTTCAGAGACAGATTCGGAGGTAAAGAGGAAGTCGTTCGCCATGTTGAAAAGCTCCATTAACAAGTTAGTACAAGACCGCGTTGCTTGGGCTGGGGAGCTTCGGCGAACGCTTTAGCAGAATTTATAAACCGCCCTGCAAGTTGTTCAGTAACTCGGCGATACTTTTATTTTAGTACGGTTCAAATGCCCATGTAGGCGGTGTATCGGGTCTTGAGCCCGTCCATGATGGCCGGTGTCAGCCGGTTGCCGTATTGGCTGACCACCAGCGCGGCAGCCTGGTTGGCCAGCCACGCGGCTTGTGTGTGGTTGTGTCCTTGGGTCACGGCATACAAAAACGCTCCGGCAAACATGTCCCCCGCGCCGTTGGTGTCCAGCGCCTTGACTACCGCTGCGGGAACCACGGTTTGTTGTCCACCCTCAATCACCACGCAACCTTGTGGGCCACGGGTCAGGCAGACAATGCGTGCGAGTTGGCTCAGTTGCCCGGTGATGGCCTGCAGGTCCTGGGTGCCGCACCAGACCTGGGCTTCTTCCTCATTGCAAAACAGGTAGGTCAGGCCTGTGCCGACGATGGCATCCAGGCCAGGCCTGCAGAAGTTGATCATGCTGACATCGCTCAAGGTGGTGGCCAGCGCCACACCCGCGTCCTGGGCGATTTGCCGGCCCTTGAGCGCTGCCTGAAGGCCGGTGGGTGAGGCTGCCAAATAACCTTCCATGTAGTAAATGCGTGACGCGGCAATGTCCTGCTCGTGCAGTGCGGTGTGGTCCAGATCGGCCGTGGCTCCTAAAAACGTGCTCATGCTGCGTTCGGCATCCGGCGTCACCATCACCATGCAGCTGCCGGTCTGGCCGGGGGCTGGCTGGGCGTGGGTGAGGTTGGTGGCGACCTGGTTGTTGACCAAATCCTGGGTGTAGAACTTGCCCAGCTCATCGTCAGCCACACGGCAGGAATAAAACGCGCGCCCGCCCAGCTGCGACAGCGCCACGACGGTGTTGCCAGCCGAACCGCCGCCGGTACGCCGTGAAGACGTGCTGCTGAGGTGTCCCAATAATTCAGCGCGCCGCGCTTCGTCAATCAGGGTCATGTGCCGCTTGTCCACGCCCATGGCGAGCAGGTGGGCGTCAGAGACCTCAAATTCGGAATCCACCAAGGCATTGCCAATGGCGTAAAGGTCGTAGGTGGGGGATGTGGTGTTCGCCATCGCGTAAAAGCTCCAGTTGCAAGTTCAAGGGGGTACCAGACTGCGTTGCTTGGGCTTTAGAGCTTTGGGCGAACGCTTTAGCAGAAATGTCAAAAATTTGACAAGGCACAATGGCGGCTCTTTGCGATACGCCCTTGTGTGTCGCCCTGCAAGTTGTTCCGTAACTCAGCGACGCGTCGATCTTATTCGAGTGATGACCACCCTTTTCAAATTTTTTTCCCTGTTGCCTTTATGGCTGCTCCACGCTCTGGGGTGGCTTCTGGGCTGGCTGGTGTTTGGAGTGTCTGGCGAGTACCGCAGACGCTATTTGTTCAATGCCCGTCAAGCCGGTATGGGCTGGCGGCAATGGCGCGCTGCGGTGGGGGAGAGCGGCAAGCTGGTTGCCGAGTTGCCACGCCTGTGGTTGGGTCGGCCCGCGGCCGTGCAGTGGGACGGTGCCGGGCACGTGGACGCTGCGCTGTCCTTAGGGCGGGGAGTGGTGTTTTTGACGCCCCATCTCGGCTGCTTTGAGATCACGGCGCAGGCCTATGCGCAGCGCTACGGCCCGACGCACCAGCCTATGACCGTGCTTTTTCGTCCTCCTCGGCAAACCTGGTTGCGCGCTGTGGTGAGCACGGCGCGTGCGCGCCCCGGTCTGCACACAGCGCCCACCACGCTGGCCGGCGTCAAGCAAATGATCAAAGCTTTGAAGCAGGGCCAGTCCCTGGGTCTGCTTCCTGACCAGGTGCCGCCCCTGGGGCAGGGCGTCTGGATGCCTTTTTTTGGCCGGGATGCCTACACCATGACTTTGTCTGCGCGCCTGGCTCAGCAAACCAGCGCCACCGTGCTGCTGGCCTGGGGTGAGCGCCTGCCTCGGGGGCGAGGGTTTCGAGTGCATGTGCAACCCTTGCGCTCCCCTCTGCCAGCCGATGCGGCTCAGGCAGCCGGCGCCATCAATCTGGAAATGGAAGCGCTGATTCGCCAATGCCCGCAGCAATACCTGTGGGGCTACGCCCGCTACAAGCAACCGCGTCAGGAGGCCTGATGGGTAGTCGTCTTGTGAGTCGGGCCGGTGTGGGGGTGATGCACGTGATGGGGCACCTCCCTCTGTCTTGGGTGCGTGCCTTGGGTTGGGCGTTGGGTTGGTTACTGTATTTTCTGGCGGTGCCCCGTCGGCGTGTCGCCCGGACCAATTTGCGTCTGTGTTTTCCGGAAAAATCCCGGGCTGAAATTCGGACACTGGTAATCGGTACTTTTATTCACTTTGCCCAGGCCTGGCTGGACCGGGGTTGGCTTTGGCACGGCGCGCCAGAGAGGGTGCGAAAGCGCCTGAGGCTGACGGGCGCGGTCAATGAGCTGCAGGGTCGTGAGCCAGTGGTCATCTTCGCGCCGCATTTTGTCGGTCTGGACGCGGGCTGGACGGCCCTGACCCAGCAGCTGCCCCGGCACTTCACCACCATCTACACTGACCAGACGAACAAGGTGCTGGATGCCTGGATTCTGGGCGGGCGCCAGCGTTTTGGATCGGCCCAACTCTTTGGTCGTGTGCAAGGCGTCAAGACCATCGTGGCGGCACTGCGCGCGGGTGATCCGCTGTATTTGTTGCCCGACATGAACTTTGGCGTCGAGGACTCGGTGTTTGTGCCCTTTTATGGCGTGCCCGCTGCCACCGTGCCGTCGTTGTCGCGTTTTGCCCGGCTGGGGCGGGCCAAGGTGGTCCCGGTGATCACCCGACTGACCCGTCAAGGCTACGAGGTGCAGGTGATGCCGGCCTGGCCGGGCTTCGGGTCAGCGGATGCCACGTCCGACACGGCCCGCATGAACCAGCACTTGCAGACCTACATTGACACCATGCCGGACCAGTACTTTTGGGTTCACAAGCGCTTCAAGGATCGCCCGCCGGGTGTGCCGCCTGTGTATTGAAAACATCGCCATTTCGGCTCCTGGCCGGCATGATGCAATGCTTTTTATTCTTATTTTTGTAGCAAGTAAGCCTGGATGAGCTCAGCAATCAGGGCGGGTTGCTCGTGCACGACCCAGTGGCTCGCACCCGGCACGGTCTTGAGGGTGAGTTGATCGACGTAGGCGTCAAGGCCGTCAATCAGCGCGGGGGGCAACGCAATGTCGTCCAGCGCCCAGATCACCAGCGTGGGCAGGCTCACGGTCAACATGGCGAGAGGCAAATCAATGGCAGCCGCAGCCGGATCACCCTCGCGGGGTGGACGCAGGGGCGATGCCCGGTATAGGTTGCAGCCACCCGTCAGCCCGCCGCTCCACGCAGCGCGGTACTGGTCCTTGACCTCATTCGTGAGCCAGGTCGGCGTGCTGGCGCCAGTCTTGGTGTTCCCCAGAAACTCCCAAAGGCGGCGGTAGTCGTCTTGCGTCAGCAGGATTTCGGCGTCTGGTCGAATCAAAAAGTTCATGTAGGCGCTGTTGGCCTGCTGCGCCGCGCTGGATTTGAGCTCACGCAAAAAGGTGCCAGGATGGGGTGAGTTGATGATGACAAGTCGCCGTGCCAGGTGGGGATGCTGGTTGGCCAGATTCCAGGCCACGGCGCCGCCCCAGTCGTGCGCAACAAGTGCGGCCAACTGGCCGCCCTGGCCTGCTGCTTCAATTGCGATCAGCGCAGCGATGTCCTGCACCAGGTATTTGGGTCGGTAAGCACTGATGTCCTTGGGTGCACTGGAGCGCTCAAAGCCCCGCAGGTTTGGCGCGACACACCGGTAGCCGCCGTTTTCCGGGCGGGAGAAGTGTTCCAACAGCGTATCCCACACAAACGCGGCTTCCGGGAACCCATGCAAAAACAGAAGCACAGGGCGTCCTCGCTCACCGGCTGCGCGGCAACTCAGGGTGATGCCGTGGGGGAGGGGCTGCAGGAAGGTCTCGATCATGGCGCAGGGTCGGATGCAGGGTGGGCCCATTGCCACAGCAACGTGGCAATCTCGTCAATGCCCTGGCGTTTGGGTGATGAAAACAGGCGCACTTCACCGCCGCCGGCTTGCAGTTTCATGATCGATAACGCCTTGTTTTGCTCCACCCGAGTGAGCTTGTCAGCTTTGGTCAAAACCACCAAAAACTTGAGTCCTTCCTCGACCCGCGGGCGCACGATGTCAAGCAAAATTTCGTCCAATTCGGTCAGGCCGTGGCGGGGGTCGCACATCAGCACAATCGCCTTGAGGTTTTCGCGCGTGACCAAATAATTGGCCATGACCTGCTGCCAGCGAATCTTGTCTGCCTTGGGCACTGCGGCGTAGCCATAGCCCGGCAAGTCGGTCAGGATGGCGTCGGTGACGCCCTGTTTTCCCAGCGAGAACAAGTTGATGTGCTGGGTGCGGCCGGGCTTCTTGGATGCAAAGGCCAGTTGCTTTTGCTGCGTCAGGGTATTGATACAGGTGGACTTGCCCGCATTGGAGCGGCCGACGAACGCAAATTCAGGGACTTCCATGGCGGGAAGGAAGTGCAACTGGGGCGCAGTAGTGAGAAATTTGGCCGTGTGAAGCCAGCCCAGCGCAATGGCTGCAGCCTTGGCTGCCTCATCTGCAGGGGGTGTTGCAGGGGAGCAAGCCTTGGGGTTTGTATTGGTAGTCATTATTTAAAGAGAAAAAACCCGAAGCCGCATTGTAGAATCATGCTGTTTTGCCCACCTGATGCGACATGCCCCTATGAAGTTTCTCACCACTTTCCTGATTGCAGCCTCATTGGCTGCTTCTGCTGTTTCCACTTTTGCTGCTGAGGGAGCCAAGCCAGCGCCTGCGGTCGCTGCCAAGCCTGACTTGGCCAAAGGCGAGGCGTCTTTCGCAGTCTGCGCGGCGTGTCATGCGGCCGACGGGAACTCCAGCATCCCCGTCAACCCCAAATTGGCGCAGCAGCACCCCGAATACCTGGTCAAACAACTGCAAGAGTTCAAGTCAGGCAAACGTGCCAATGCCATCATGTCCGGATTTTCGGCTGCGTTGAGCGATGACGATATGCGTAATATTTCTTACTGGCTGGCCGCCAAGCCTGCCAAGGCCGGTTTTTCCAAGGACAAGGAAATGGTCGCTTTGGGTGAGCGCATTTACCGCGGTGGCATTGCTGACCGCCAGGTGCCCGCTTGCGCTGGTTGCCACAGCCCCAATGGCGCGGGTATTCCAGCCCAGTACCCTCGTTTGAGCGGGCAGCACGCCGATTACACGGCAGCCCAGCTGACCAGCTTTCGTGACGGTGTCCGCAAGAACAACCTTCAAATGACCCAAGTGAGCGCCAAGCTCAATGACCGCGAGATCAAGGCTGTATCCGACTACATCGCCGGCCTGCGTTAATCATAGTGAGTTGGCACAGGGGCCTGAGTCCGTTTATTTATTGAACTAAACGCCGCCGACACTCCCCAAGCTGGGCAGGTCCATTTCAAAATGGGGCTGCCTATTTTTTTGAGTCCAAGACAACCCACCCATGACAGTTTCAACGCAAGGCCTTGAGCTCAAGACTGGCTCGCGCGCTCTGCGCGCGGCCGTCGAGTTGCTGTCGTCGATGCGGTTCTCAATTTCTTTGCTCACCGTCATCTGTATTGCGTCGGTGATCGGTACCGTACTCAAGCAGCAAGAGCCGGCCAACAATTACGTCAACCAGTTTGGTCCGTTCTGGGCAGAGGTATTTGGCGCAGCCAGTCT
>JAUXQA010000108.1 GCA_030683195.1 Rhodoferax sp.
GTGAACATGAACATCTCGCCCAGCGGTGTGGTGATGGGGGCCAACCCACCTGAGAGCCCCGCAGGCAGGTCGCCCATCACCCCGGACAGCCGCTCACTCACCTGCTGGCGGGCCCAATAAATATCGGTTCCATCGGCAAAGTCCAGCGTGATGTCGGCAATCGCGTATTTGCTTTGCGAGCGCAGCATCACCTGGCTCGGTATGCCCAGCAGCTCTTGCTCGATGGGGGCCACAATGCGCGCCTCGACCTCGGCGGGTGTCATGCCGGGCGCTTTGAGAATGATCTTGACCTGGGTGGTCGAGACATCGGGAAAGGCATCAATCGGCAGGTCGCGCAGCGCCATGCCGCCCGCAGCGAGCAGCACCAGCGACAACAAGCCCACGAGCAGCCGCTGCGACAGGGAGAAAGCAATCAAACGTGACAACATCATTGCGCTCCGCTGCCCATGCCCTGCCAGGCGCCCTTGAGTGCTGCCAGGCCATGCACGGCAATGACGTCACCCGCCTTTACGCCCGAACGCACCAGCGTCTGGCCTGCGCCCTCTGTGCCCAGCACCACGACTGTGGGTGCAAATCCCTTGGGCGTTTGCACAAACACATAGGCCTGGCCTTCGTGGCGCACCACGGCTTGCGCCGCAATGCTCAGGCTGCCTTGTGCTTTGGCGTCCGTGCGCCCGGCCACGGTGACCTGCACAAACTGGTTGACCCGCAGGCAATCTTGCGCAGACGTGAAATCGGCCCGCAGTTGCACAGCCTGGTTGCCCGCGCTTACTTGCGGCACGATGGCGACCAAAGTTGCGGCGGTATCGCAGCCCGCAATGGCAAGCCGGTCGCCGGTGCGCAGCGTTTGGGCTTGTTCGGGGGTGGCCTGAAGGGCAATGGCCAATTTGCCGCTGCGTGCCACTTTGGCCACAGGCATGCCGGCATCCAGACGCTGGCCGGGTGTCGCGGTCACTTCCAGCACCGTACCTGCTGCGCCGGCGCGCAGGGTCAGGCCCGGTTGCAGGGCATCGCCAGAGGTGCTGGCGCCGGCCATTTGCAAGGTTTGGCGGCGCTCGCGCACAGCCAGTTGGGCCAGTTCGTTTTGGGTGCGGCTGTCTTGCAGCCGCAAGCCGGCAATGATTCCCTCAGCATAAAGCTTTTCATCACGCTCCAACTTGGTGGCTGCCAGGCGAGCCTGCGCTTGGGCCTGCAGCAGCTCACGCTGCCACACCAGCAATTCGGGGCTGAGCAGTCGCGCCACCGCCTCACCGGCCTTCACCTTTTGGCCCGCAGCCACCAGCACTTGCTGCACCACGCCGGCTACAGGCGTGCTGAGCAATTCAGTGGCTTGGGGTGGTAACTCCACGGTGCCTTGCAGCACCAGTCCTGCACTGGCGCCGCCCTGACTGTTGCCCACTACCTGTGTGCCAATGCCTGCTGCTTGAGTCTGTGCGGCTGACCAGGGGATCACGGCCTGGGCAGGTGATGATGCTTGCGCACCGCCTGCCATCGTGCTTGTCGATCCGAATAGCGCAGCCCCGAGGGTGGTGCGCAGGAGAGCGAGCATCAAGGTGCTCGCAGATAAATGCAATGGCATGGAAATCAACCCTTTTTTCGCTACAGCAGCGATTCAGGGTTGGAAGATACGGACACTACCTGAAGGCCATATGAATTTGAGCCAGATTGCCACCCGCCGGCAAGCGCCACCGGGCTGCTCGTCAGTGTTTTGCGCGCAAATGCAAATACGTCTGCAGTCCGTGTGGGCTGCCTGGGGGAGGGGACTGCATGACGCAGTTGCCACCTTGCCGGTCCACGATGGTGTGCACGATGGATAGGCCCAAGCCATACCCCGGGGTATGTTGGGCTTGGGGGCCGGTCCCGCTGCGCAGGTGACGCTTTTGCAGATTGACGATTTCTTCGGCAGTTAACCCGGGCCCGCTGTCGCGCACGCTGCAGGTGGCCGGCAAAGTCACCTCAAGAACGATTTGACCTTGCGGCGCATAACGCACCGAGTTTTCGATCAGGTTGCGCAGTGCAATGGCGAGTGCATCGAAATCGCCCAGCACCCATACATCATCATCCTCGGGCAGCACCAGTTGCAGGCGTTGCAGCAAAGCGCCATCCGTCCAGAATTCCTGCGCAACAGCGGCTGCCACTTGCCCTAGATTGAGCCGGTCTTGTGCTAACGCGGCGCCTGACTCGGCCCGTGAGAGTTGCAGCAATTTTTCGCACCGGCGGCTGAGCCGTTCCAGCGACTGCAGGGCGCCCTGGATATCAGCCTGGGCTGGCCCGGCCTGCACATGGCCCAGGGCGGTTTGCAGGTTCAGGCGAACCGCTGCCAGCGGAGTGCGCAGTTCGTGGGCGGCATTGGCGGCCAAGGCGCGTTCAGTGTCCAGGGCGTCAGAGAGTCGGTGCAGCAAATGATTGGCGCTGTCCTGAATGGTTTGTAGCTCCCGCGGAAGGCCCTCGCCGGGCAGCGCCTGGAGATAGTTGCCGTCACGCTGCTGCAGTTCGGCGGCGAGTGTGCTCGCAGGCTTCAGCACACGCTGAGTCACGACATGAATCAGCAGGCCGAGCAGAGGCAATAAAAAGAGCAGGGGAATCAGCAAGCCGACCAGCGTCTCGATTCGGGCCGCGCTGCGGTGGGCCAGTGGGTCGCCCACATGAATGAACATGGGCAGTGTGGGGTGCGATAGTGTGTAAGTGCGCAATGCGTCGGTATCAAAAAAACCCGTTGTCAGGGGCACGGTCAGTGGTACCAAGGGGGCATCGGCCGAACGCAGCAGCAGCTCGTGACGGTCATTCACCACTTGGTACATCAACACGTCGTGGCCCGAGCCGCCTAACCCGCTGCGCGGCACCTCCAGGCGGTATTGCGTACCGTCGCGTTCAGACGGGGTTTGGTGGTTTCTCGCATCATGGGCCGCCAAATCCAGCAAGCGCTCGGCGCTTTCAACCAGCCCGGCATCGAGCTGCTCGGTCAGTTCGTGCTGCATGTACCAACCCACCGCAGCGCTGGTGGCCACCCACAGCATGCCAATCCACGGCAGCAAGGCCCGGGTGAGCGCGCGCGACAGGCTGTGACCGGACCTTGTCATGATCAGGCGCTGGTGTTGAACTTGTAGCCCAGCCCACGCAGGGTCTGAATCCGGTCACGCCCGATCTTGCGTCTCAGGTTGCTGATGAATACTTCCAGTGTGTTGCTGCTGAGATCGGCATCCAGCCCGTACAGGGCGTCCAGCAGGCTGTCCCGGGTGTGAATGCGGTCGGGTCGCAGTGCCAGCACGCGCAGCAGTGCCCACTCCTTGGCAGTCATGTCCAGTGTTTGCCCGTCCAGCATGACTGTGGTTCGGCCCAAGTCAATCGACAGGCCCTGTATTTGCAGCACGGCACTGTCTGCGCCGCTGCGGCGGCGCTCCACGGCTCGCAGCCGCGCAAGCAGCTCCTCGGGATCGAACGGTTTGACCAGGTAGTCGTCGGCCCCGGCATCCAGGCCGCGGATGCGGTCGGTGATCTGGTCGCGGGCGGTCAGTACGATAACGGGGCTGTTGGGGAGTTTGCGGCGCAGGTGCGGCAGCAGGGCCAGGCCTTCGCCGTCAGGCAGTTGCCAGTCGAGCAACACCGCAGCCCAATGTGCCGCAGGGATCAGGGCACGGGCTTCGGCCAAACTCGCGGCGCATTCGCAAACAAAGCCTCGTGTGCCCAGAAACGCCATCAGGGCGGCTGCCAGCGGGGCATCGTCTTCAATCAATAGTATGCGCACAACATCTCCGGGTGTCTTGAATGGCGCACCCGGGACAGGTGCAACAAAAGGTCTTCCATCGTGACACACAGACCTTAAGGGACGATGAAGAGGCCACACCGCATGCGGTGCAGCACGCTCAGCATGGCGCTTCAGTGCCCTGGTGCCGACCGCTACCGAAGGTCGCTGTTGCTATCATCAGGGCCTTTCCAGTCATGTGCTGTCTGCTGTCGGTCTGACGGTGTCCAGTGAGACTCGCTGGAGTGCAGGTGTTCTGCCTTCCGCGAGCCGCTTGCACAAATTCTGCGCCCGGCGGCTATCGTCCTCCCTTTTCACCAAACGGCCTGCGCCGCCCAGATGCCCTTTTGGGGTTGTCCTGGTTGCGTCATAGCCGGGTTGCGACGCCACCTGGGACTCTGCTGCGAACCCTGGCAACGTTTAACCCAATCCCGAAGAACCTTCAAATCACAATGAGCATTCGTTTCAATGAGCAAGTCAGTGCCATCCTGCAAGAGGCCGCCACGAAGCTGGGCGAGTTGGGCTACTACGCCCGGATCGAGCCGGGTCTGGTGCCCGAAAGCGGGGAAGGGGTGGTGACTTTGAATGTAGCCAGTAGCCTGGAAGGTTTGGCGCGAACAGAGGAACTGCTCGCCTTTGGACGGGCGCAGATTGAGTCCCAGACGTCAAAACTGGTGCTTCTGAAGTTCATCGCCCGCAGTCAGGACCGAAGCCAGGACCCTGACTTTATTGCTGGTGTCATCGGGCCTGCGCCCAAGTGATGGCCTTTTGCCTTGTGCTGTCTTACGCCAAAGCCGTGTCCCTTGCGCTCGGGCCACTTGAATGCCGCTTTTTTTCAGTAAATTGAGCCATGCCTGATCCCACCGCACTGCCGCTGTACCCCATCA
>JAUXQA010000111.1 GCA_030683195.1 Rhodoferax sp.
GTGGGCGACTGGGTTATTCTGGGCGGTTTCACGGTGGTTCACCAGTTCGTGAAAATCGGCGCACATAGCATGACTGCGATGTGCACGCTCTTGTTTGCCGACTTGCCACCCTACGTGATGTGCCAGGGACAACCTGCGCAGGCGCGTTCCATGAACTATGAGGGTCTGCGCCGGCGTGGTTTTTCTCCAGATCGCATTGCGGCCGTGAAAGCCATGCACCGAGCTCTGTACCGAGATGAGTTGACTCTCCAGGCTGCGCGTGAACGCATCGGGCAGTTGATTGAAAAGCACCCTGAATCCTCATTGGATATTGAGATGATGCTTTCGTTTTTGGAACATTCTTCCCCGCAGCGCGGAATCGTGCGTTGAATTCTTCGACTGACGGCTCGCTCAAGGTTGCGATGGTGGCGGGCGAAGCGTCAGGGGACTTGCTCGCAGGCTTGTTACTTGATGGCCTGGTGGCGCGATGGCCGGATCTGCGGTCAGTCGGGATCGGTGGCCCTCAAATGCGTTCACGCGGCTTCGAGGCGTGGTGGCCGCACCATAAACTGTCGGTTCACGGCTATGGCTGGGAGGTCTTGCGCAGATACCGTGAAATAGTCGGCATTCGGACACAACTCAAGCAAAGGCTGTTGCAGCAACCGCCAGATGTTTTCATCGGTGTGGATGCACCGGATTTCAATCTTGACCTTGAGGCGTCTCTCAAGTCTCGGGGTATCAAGACTATTCACTTTGTCTCGCCTTCAATCTGGGCCTGGCGCCCTGAACGGGTTGAGAAAATCCGCCGCAGTGTGGACCATGTGCTATGCATATTTCCGTTTGAGCCCGAGTTGTTGTCACGGCACGGCATTCAGTCAACCTATGTGGGCCATCCGCTGGCCAATATCATTCCCTTGACTCCAGATCGCTCGGGTGCCCGAAGAGCGTTGGGCCTGGGTGAAGACGATGAAGTGGTAGCCCTGTTGCCGGGCAGCCGAAAGTCTGAAATTCAGCATCTCGCACTTCGGTTCTTTCAAGCTGCAGTGCTGATGCAAAAAGCCCGTCCCTCCCTTCAGTTCATTGTGCCGGCCGTGCCCGTCTTGAAAGCCATGATTGAGGCGGCTGCAAAAGCTGCCGGCCTGGTGAACCGGTTGCGTATTGTGGAGGGGCAGTCCCACAACATTCTGGCCGCCTGCGATGTGACTTTGATCGCCAGCGGTACGGCGACACTGGAGGCCGCCTTGTTCAAGCGGCCCATGGTCATTGCCTACCACATGAGTTGGCTGTCTTGGCAAATCATGCGCCGAAAACAGTTGCAGCCCTGGGTGGGGTTGCCAAATATCCTTTGCCGTGATTTCGTTGTGCCTGAGTTGCTGCAAGACGCCGCAACGCCCCAAGCTTTGGCCAACGAGGTGCTGCGATGGCTTGATGCCAAGGATGTGGCACCTGAGAAAATAGTGGCCTTACAACAAACATTCGCCGCACTGCACACGCTGTTGCAACGCGACACTCCCCGAATTGCCGCCCATGCGATCCAGCAAGTACTCCAAGGCTGAACAAGCCGCCCTGACTAAAACCGCCATGCAACAAGCGGCTCTGCGCTGGGACATTCCCGGTCTGGTTGCTGGCGTGGATGAGGCTGGTCGCGGCCCCCTCGCCGGTCCTGTCGTCGCCGCTGCCGTGATTCTGGATGATTTGCATCCAATCAAAGGATTGGCTGATTCCAAGAAGTTGACGGCTTCGCGCCGCGACGCCTTGTTTGATGAAATTCGCGCCAAAGCCTTGTGCTGTTCCATTGCCATGGCCAGCGTGGAGGAAATCGACCAACTCAATATTTTGCAAGCTACCCTGCTCGCGATGCGCCGGGCGGTAGAGGGCTTGCGGCTCAAGCCTATCCGGGTACTGGTCGATGGCAACTGCCTCCCGGTGTTGCGAATTCAGGCCGAGGCCATCGTCAAAGGCGATTCACTGGTACCCGCCATCTCGGCAGCGTCCATACTGGCCAAAGTCCACCGTGACCGCTTATGTGCCGATATGGATCAGCAATATCCGCATTATGGCTTTGCCCGACACAAGGGCTACGGTACTGCCGTGCATCTCGCCGCGCTGCAGGAGCATGGTGCCTGTGAACAACACCGCAAGTCATTTCGGCCGGTCACCGATGTCTTGAATAAGGCAATGCCATGAGCTCTTCAAACTACCAGGAGGTCACATCCCGTGACAACGCGTTTCTCAAGGATCTGAGGCGGCTTTCTGCGGAAAGCACGGCGTACCGAAAGCAAGGGCGGTTTTGGGTGGAAGGAGATCACCTGTGCCGTGCAGCCTTGGCTCGGGGCAAAAAACCTGCTCTGGGTGTATTTAAAGCATCTTTTTGGCCTCTAGCCGGCGAACAGTATGCTCAAGCAGCTACAAAAAACATAGTAATCAAGGACGCACTATTTGACGAGATCAGCGGCTTGGAGTCGCCAGCCAGCATGGGTTTTGTCTTTGATTTACCTCCAGCACTTGCTTTGGAGCCCCGCATGCCATCTGTCATCCTGGATCGTGTTCAAGATGCGGGCAATGTCGGCTCTATTTTGCGCAGTGCCTCTGCGTTTGGTTTCAAGCAAATTATTGCCCTCAAAGGTACCGCCGCGCTGTGGAGTCCGAAAGTCTTGCGTGCAGGGATGGGTGCCCATTGGGGCCTGCACCTGATTGAGGGTGCCCAGCTGGACGATTTGGCCACGCTGAATGTACCGATTGTGGTCACCAGTTCTCACCACGGAGTCAGTCTGAACTACGGCAGCGACTATGCTGGATTACCCAACCCTTGTGCTTGGGCTTTGGGTCACGAAGGGCAGGGCGTCCGTCCCGAGCTTGAAGCTTTGGCACAGTGGCAGGTTCGCATCGATCAGCCCGGCGGGGAGGAGTCCCTGAATGTTGCCGCTGCGGCTGCCATTTGTCTTCATGCCAGTTCGGTCAAAACGCGGCCGCTATAATAGGGCGCTTCACCGCATCCCGTACGCCTAGCGCAACCCCAAGCCAATTCCCTGTCAATAGCCAGCCAAGAGTTGTCTCTTGGGTGCGGCTGGGCGTACCCGAAAACCCCTTCCGGAGAACCCAGTGCTTTTGTCTTTACAGGGATCATTTCCCCCCGCCATATTGGCGCTCGCAGACGGCACGGTGTTTGTTGGAAATTCCATTGGAGCCCCCGGCTCTACTGTCGGAGAGGTGGTGTTCAACACTGCCATGTCCGGCTACCAGGAAATCCTGACAGACCCGAGCTACTGCCAGCAAATCGTCACACTCACCTATCCCCACATTGGCAACTACGGCGTGAATGCCGAAGATGTCGAGGCAGCCCGTGTGCATGCCGCTGGACTGATCATCAAGGATCTTCCCTTGGTGATGTCCAATTTCCGCGCCGACATGACCTTGTCGCAGTACCTGACGCAAGAGAATACGGTAGCGATTTCCAATATCGACACCCGCCAGCTCACACGTCATTTGCGCACACATGGCGCGCAGAGTGGCTGCATTCTCGCTTTGGCAGTGGGTGAGTCGGTCACGCAGTCGGCGGTTGATCAAGCCGTGGCGTTAGCCAAAGGCGCGCCCGCCATGGCTGGTGCAGATCTTGCCAAAGTGGTGTCGACCCAGGCCGTCTATGAGTGGACTCAGACCGAATGGCAGTTGGCTCATCCCGCGCTTGATGGCAAGCCAGGCTACGGTGAGCAAACTGAACCGAAGTTTCACGTTGTGGCCTATGACTTTGGTGTCAAGTTCAACATTTTGCGCATGTTGGCTGAGCGTGGTTGCCGCATTACCGTGGTGCCAGCACAGACGCCTGCAGCTGATGTCCTCAAGTATCAGCCTGATGGTGTGTTCCTGAGCAACGGCCCGGGGGATCCCCAGCCTTGTGATTACGCTATTGCGGCTGCGGCCGAGTTGATCGAGACAGGCATTCCAACTTTTGGTATTTGCCTGGGTCATCAAATCATGGCGTTGGCAAGCGGCGCCAAGACCTTCAAAATGAAGTTTGGCCACCATGGTGCAAACCATCCGGTCAAAGACCTCGACAGTGGCCGCGTCAGCATCACCAGCCAGAACCACGGCTTTGCCGTGGACGAACAAGCACTGCCTGCCAACTTGCGTGCAACTCACGTCAGTTTGTTTGACGGCACCTTGCAAGGCCTCGCTCGCACAGACAAGCCTGCGTTCTGTTTCCAGGGGCACCCCGAGGCATCGCCCGGACCGCACGATATCGCCTACCTGTTTGACCGCTTCACCGCGTTGATGGAGACCCGCAAAAATGCCTAAGCGCACCGACCTTAAATCCATCCTCATCATTGGCGCCGGCCCGATCATCATCGGCCAGGCTTGCGAGTTCGACTATTCGGGCGTTCAGGCCTGCAATGCTTTGCGCGAAGAGGGCTACAAAGTCATCCTGATCAACAGCAACCCCGCCACGATCATGACCGACCCAGCCACGGCTGACGTGACCTACATTGAGCCTATCACTTGGCAAACGGTTGAGAAAATCATTGTCAAAGAGCGCCCGGATGCGATTCTGCCCACCATGGGTGGCCAGACCGCACTGAACTGTGCCCTGGATTTATGGCACCACGGGGTGCTGGAAAAATACAACGTCGAGTTGATCGGAGCCACCCCGGAAGCCATTGACAAGGCCGAGGACCGTCTGAAGTTCAAAGACGCCATGACCAAGATTGGTTTGGGCTCGGCCCGCTCGGGCATTGCGCACTCGATGGATGAAGCCTGGACGGTCCAAAAGACCCTGGGTTTCCCGACCGTCATTCGCCCCAGCTTCACGCTGGGTGGCACGGGAGGCGGTATTGCCTACAACTCCGAAGAGTTCGAGGTTATCTGCAAGCGCGGCCTGGAGGCGTCCCCGACCAACGAGTTGTTGATTGAAGAGTCGCTGCTCGGGTGGAAAGAGTACGAGATGGAAGTGGTTCGCGACAAGGCGGACAACTGCATCATCGTCTGCTCCATTGAGAACCAGGACCCCATGGGCGTGCATACCGGTGACTCGATCACGGTGGCCCCTGCACAAACGCTGACCGA
>JAUXQA010000116.1 GCA_030683195.1 Rhodoferax sp.
AGATGGCGCGCCGACTCATCGTCACCCGCGTAGTAAGGCAACACCTCGTCCCGAAAGTAAAAACTCAGCACGCTGCTCAACGCGCGCCCCTCGGCTGTGGTGACTGTCAAAACCTCGCAGTCCGGGCCGAATTCCAAGAGCAAGGCGCGGAAATAGCGTTTGGGCATGGCGGGCGTGCCATGGCGATGCACGTTATCTGCATACAGGTCAAAAAACCGATCTACATCGCGGTCGATCTCGCTGCGCAAGCCGTGCTGCATACCTTTGCGAACCATCGCCCGCTGCTTGCGCGGTATGGCCAGCATATTGGCCTCCTCGTTGGGCAGGATGGGCTTGCGAAAGGTGACATACACATTTTGCGCTGGCCAGTTCGGGTGGCGCCGCGTCACATTGCGCCACTCCAGATGCCCAACCCCAAGACGAGCCGCCAGTGCCTGGGCCTCAAGCTCCAAGGCCTGTGCAGCCTGGACATTGGATGCCGCTACGCCACCATACACCGCAAATGGCAGGCCCACCAGGGAATTCCCAAATAGCCAACTGTTCACGTGCCCCAGCGGCAGCACACCCTGAATAACCCCACCAGACTCTGCGAGCAAAAAGTAGGTCTCGTGATGAAACACCTCACGGACCACCTTCTGCCAGCCCGAGCGGTGGAAAAAGCTGGCCTCCGGGCAAGACATCACAAACGCATCCCAGCGTGCAGCCAACGCGTTGTCCTGCGGCAGCAACCGCTTGACGATCAACGGCGAGCCCTCAAGCAGATGCTGCATGCCGAGCCTCCTGATTCAGGAAAATATGGTCCATTCGACCCCACTTGAAATCACTAAGCAACTGATTCAAACGACCCGGCATGCGGGCAATATTGACGTAGTGCCGAAAACGCGTTTTCCCACTGATACCGTCAATGCGAGGTTGCGCCATGTCGATCTCCCAAGGGTGAAAATAGAAGACGCCTGATTCACCATCCTGACGATTGACACGCCTCAACATCCACCGCGACAAGGCATAGGGCAACAACCGGAAGTAGCCGCCGCCGCTGGATGGCAGGTTGCGACCCAGCAGCCTCAAGGTGGTGATCGGAATCTCCGTCAGACCCGGTCTCACCTCGTATGAAAAACGAGGCGATTCCGGCATGCCGTAGTGGTCGTGCTGAATCGGGTAAACACTGGAGCTGTAGCGGTAACCGGCCCGCAGCAGGCCATCAAAGGCCCATGAATTATTTTCGCCTATCGAGAAACTGGGAGCCCGGTATCCAAGGACGGCACAACCCGACACATCCTCCAACACGATCTTGGCGAGCTGAATATCTGCAAAAAATGCCGCTTCAGTCTGCTCGCACGCCCGCTCATGCCCGTAGCCATGGCTCGCCAACTCATGCCCTTCCCGGACGATTCGCCGGACCATCTCTGGATAACGCTCGGCGATCCAGCCAAGGGTAAAAAAAGTGGCCTTGGTATCGTGGCAAGCGAGCATGTCGAGAATTTGGTTGACATTGCGCTCAATCCTGCACTCGCGGGTATTCCATTCAGCGCGGGTGATGTAGGGTGCAAAGGCCGAGACTTGAAAGTAGTCTTCAACATCAATCGTCAATGCATTGGAAAGGATGGACGCCTTCATGTCATTGACTTCCGGCAGCGCTCAGCCATTGATAGATGTCGGCGGCAATCCGTTCGCTGGCATGGCCGTCCCACAAATCCGGTACGCATCCGCGCTTGCCCCGCCCATCCAGGATATCCTGCACAGCGGCCAGAATGAGCTCGCGATTTCGGCCCACCAACGTATTGGTGCCCTGCTCAACCGTGATGGGGCGTTCCGTGTTGTGCCTCAGGGTCAGGCAAGGCACACCCAGAGCCGTCGTTTCTTCCTGCAGGCCGCCGGAGTCGGTCAGCACCACTGCGGCCCCACCGAGCAGGCCCAACATACCCAGGTAGCCCTGCGGCGGCAACAACGCCATGCGGACCGGGTCAATCAGTCCCGTCAACCCAAACCTTTCCAGGTGGCTGCGCGTGCGGGGATGTAACGCAAAGATCAAGGGAAGCTTGACTGAAACCTCTCGCAGTACTGACAAGAGCATCCGTAACGTGTCAGGCTCGTCGACATTGGAGGGACGGTGCAACGTCACCAAACCAAAACCGGACGCCTGACTGAAGACCGTTGAATCAATGTGATTGGCTTGCAGTGTGGCGGTCACGCGGCGCGCGCGGGCTTGTCCATGCATCAGGGAGTCAATCATGACGTTGCCGGCGAAGCAGATCCGGTCTGCGGGGATACCTTCGCGCACCAAATTCCCGTCAGCCATGCGCTCTGTGGTGTAGAGCCGGTCTGCCAGCTGGTCGGTCAGGAGACGGTTGATCTCCTCGGGCATGGTTCGATCATGACTGCGCAAACCCGCTTCAATGTGCACCACCGGCACGCCCTTCTTTGCCGCCACCAATGCACAGGCCAGGGTGGAGTTGACATCACCCACCACCGCCACGCATGAGGGTCTATAAGCATCGATCACCGGCTCGAAGCGGCGCATGACCTCGGCCGTCTGCACCGCATGCGTGCCCGACCCCACCTCCAGATTAACCTCAGGGGACGGTAGTTCCAAGTCCTCAAACAGACTGGCGCTCATGGCTGCGTCGTAATGCTGACCCGTGTGAACCAACAGCGTGGGCAACGCCGGAAAGTGGTTGGCCATGGCACGCAAGATGGGCGCCATTTTCATAAAATTGGGCCTGGCACCCACCACGCACATCACCGGGCCCGGAACCGATATCAATCTCTGACTTGGCAGAACGTGGTTCACAGGCTTGCCTCCTGGGAGCGTGCCCCGGCAGCCAGCACAAGCTTTTTCAACATCACCAGGGATTCCAGATTGATGCGTTCCAAGCGCAGCATGCTGCGCTCAAGGCGCCGCAATCGACCGTCATATTGTTCCAAACCCAGCGTGTCAATCTGGCTGCTCAGTGCTTCTGCAAGGCCGGATGTCACCTGCATTCGGGTGGACTCCACGTCATGCAACTCCGGCATCCCGAGCGTATCTGCGCTGGAGCCGGTCCATTGCACCGGCTGGCGGGTCCGGGAATCTGATGGCTTCGACTCCTCCTGCATTTCACTGACCACTTCGTCCACATCCTCGACGCCAAAATCCGCCTTGTCGCCCAAAAACCCGAGCAGCAGAAGCCGATCACAGATAAGGTTGATACGCCGGGGAATACCCCCCGACGCCTTGAAAATGGCATCCAGCGCCGGTGCGTCAAAACCTGGACGTCCATTGGCTCCAGCGCATTTCAGGCGATGCTCGATATAGCCTTGGGTCTCATCCCGATCCAAGGGCCCGATATGGCAGGTGGCGGTAACACGCTGGCGAAGTTGCTGCATGTCGGGGCTTTGCAGAATGACCCTAAATTCCGGCTGCCCAACCAAAAAGGTCTGAAGCAAGGCCTGCTGCCCAAACTGGAAATTCGACAGCATACGCAGCTCTTCCACGGCCTTGCGGGTGAGGTTTTGTGCCTCATCAACAATCAACAAACACCGCTTCCCCTGGCTCACCTGACTCACCAGGAATGCCTCCAACGCCATCAACACCTCAGCCTTGGACGCGTCCTTGATGCGCACCCCGAACGCAGCCCCCACCAGTCGCAAGGTATCCTCGGCATCCAATTGGGTCGTCACCAGATTCGCGGCAACCACTTTGTCCGCATCCAGACTGGCCAACAGGCCACGCACCACCGTAGTCTTGCCGGCACCAACTTCGCCGGTGATCACGATGAAGCCTTCGCTTCTCTGCACCCCATACTCCAGGTAGGCCTTGGCTCGCCGATGCTGCTTGCTCCCAAAGTAAAACCCCGGATCAGGGTTCAGCTGGAAGGGCTTGTTGCTTAGTCCGTAGAAGGCTTCGTACATGGCTTAGAACTGCACAGTCAAATTGAAGTTGATAGCCGTTTCGTCGTACGGCAGATTCCCACGGGAAACCACATGGCGAATACCTACTGTTGCCAATGCATGGCGCCCGACTCTGCCTGAAAGACTGGCATTCAGGAGTTGCAGACGGGTGCTTTGGAGACCCAAAGAGCCGGAGGTCTTTTGCCCCGAGACCAGCACACCCAGCGAATAGTCTGGTGTCAGACGGTGTGCCCAATTCACACTGAGACCCTGCTGACGAATCAGGCTGGAGGTACTCAAATCGTCCGCTGCCAAAGACACCAAATCGAGCCTGCGACTGTCGCTCCGGGTGGCCACAAACGTGATGGTGTCACGTACACCCAATAAAGCAAACAGTGCATCTTGGCGACGCTGGACGAACACCGCCGATGTCAGAAAGCTGTTGACCGCACCCAGATCAGGCTTGATACCGTTGTCCCGCAAAAAGGCGTTGACCAACCGGGCGCGCTCATCCACACGAGGCTCCAATGCTGCGAACTGGCTGAACAAAAGGTCGTAGACAGAACCCAAACCTGTGACGTTTGACTGACTTGGCGTGGCCGCTACGTCTTTTGAATCCGTGAACCGCCAAACCGTGCGGGCAGTGCGGTGATCAAAATTCAACGTATGTGTCGTACCAAACGGACGCTGCCCCCGTGCGACAGACACCCGGGTTTTCTCTGACGGCGCCCAACTCACCCCGAACCCGTGGGTCCCGTCGCTCTGTTTTTCCAGGCTGGTGAAATTGTCCGACTCACGACCCACGTTGGCCGACAGGTTCAACTGGGGAGAGAGCGCATAAGACAAACCCAGGTTCAGGCGATCGGCTTGCGTACTGCGCCCTGCGCTGTAATCGACCTGTTGACTGCTTGCATCAGCCGACCACCCCAGATTGCGAAAGCTGCTATCCCCCTTGATTTTGACCGTGCTGTCGACAGCGACTACCCTTGATGCAACGGCCGCATCGCTATCGGTCTCGATCCGGCTGTAGCGGGCGTCATAGTCTGCCCAGCTCCCCAGTTTCCCCCGCACATAGGGGGAAATCCGATAGCTCGACACCTCTGCCTGATTCGGGTTAATCGCCGTGTTGCTGATCGACTGGGGGCCAAAGGCTGAGAGGGCCTGCTGTGAAATAGACGCATTGAAATCCAGATAGGCCCAGCCTTCCACGGCTTCCAGTGTGCCAAAGCCATTCAGCAAATTTTGAGACCGTCGGGGTGATGAGCCCTGTGCATAGTAGATTTCATTCAAAGCGTAATCCACATACGCCTTCAAACGATCTCCCTCAATGGTGAGCGTGACCCCAGGAGCAACTTCCGTGATGTGGTCCGCCTGCTTGCTGTCAGTGGACAAACGAACGTTATCAGTCCAGGTTTGCGTGACCGAGACCCGGGGAAGAATGCGCACGGCAGGGCCATCGACCGCAAGCACCTGGGCGTGTACGCCGACGCACGCCAGCATCCAGACTGCCGTTAAAGGCCTGCAAGCCCCGCGCATGTGATAGACGCTGTCCATCAGGCAAGCTGGGGTTCAGAACCATAGCTGTAACCATAGCCATACCCTGCAGTAGCAGTGGTTCTGGCCTGATTGAGCAGCATCAGCTTCACGGGACAAGACTCAATGGTCGAGAGGGCTTCCATCACTTTGGCCTGGGGTGTCTTCTCGGCTTGCACCACCATGACCACTTGCCCCATGTGGGACGCCAACGCCTGCGACTCGGTAGCCAAGAGCAAAGGGGGCGAATCAAACACAATGATGCGATCCGGATAGCGTCTGGCCATGTCGTCGAGCAAGCGGGTCATCGCATCGCTTGCCAACAACTCGGTGGCTCGCGGATGCGGCGTTCCGCTGGACAACACCGTCAATTTGTCAATATTGGTCCGCAGCATCAAATCGGCCATGTTCAAGGTCTCGTCCTGCACCATGTCGAGAAGCCCGGGCCCGGCGGGCAGGCCCAGCACCCGCATGACGCTAGGGCAACTGACATCGGCATCGACAAGCATCACGGTGCAGTCCAACTCAGTGGCAATGCTCATGGCCAGGTTGATGGCAGTAAAGGTCTTGCCCTCACCGGCCAGGGCACTGGTCACCACAATGAGATTGCCATTGGCCACTGCTGCTGCGCCTTTGCCCTGCGCATTGGCAATGAGGGGCCGTTTGATGACCCTGAACTGATCGGCAATTTGGGACCGTGGCGCGTTGGGGCTCACAATACCCGCAGAGGCTAACGCCACCAGGTCAATCTCCACGCGCCGGGACAATACTGCAGGGGGAGGTTCAGGCTGCGCACTGGCTGTCAACGGCGAGGGTTGGGCTCTTGCGGGACTCTGCGGAATATCCACCCCGGCCTCACGAAGTTGCGCCATGCGGTGCGCCGCCTGCTCGATCAAACTGCTCATATCTTTGTTCATGCTGCCCGCCCGGACATCAGGGAAAAAATGACCATGCCAGCGGTGAAGGTCAAAAGTAACCCGCCGGAGGCTGCGAAAAACTTCTTCAACTCAT
>JAUXQA010000139.1 GCA_030683195.1 Rhodoferax sp.
GAATCACCCCGCCAGGGCGAGACTTTGGCGGGGTTTTTGTTTCAGGGCACAACAAGAATTTTTTGGAGAAGGCAATGACATGGGAGTGGCAGGTATTTTTAAATGACGACGGCAGCGGTGGGCGCACCTACCTGGCCTGGATGATGGACGCCTGGGGCTGGACGCTGGCCGTGGCCGGCACGTCCTGGGTGGTCGCTGTAACCATCGGCGCCCTTATGGGTACGCTACGGACGCTGCCCAACAGCCCCTGGCTGGTGCGTTTGGCCAATGTCTGGGTTGAGTTGTTTCGAAACATCCCCTTGTTGGTGCAGGTATTCCTCTGGTATTTTGTGGTGCCGAAGGTGTTTCCTGCTTTTCAGCAGGTCTCTGGCTTTGTATTGGTGGTGTTTGCGCTCGGTTTTTTTACGTCTGCGCGGATTGCCGAGCAAGTGCGTGCCGGCGTACAAGCCTTGCCCAAGGGCCAGCGCATGGCCGGCATGGCCATGGGTTTCACCACGGCCCAGACTTACCGTTATGTCATTTTGCCCATGGCTTTTCGCATCATCCTGCCGCCCTTGACCAGTGAGTCGATGAATCTTTTGAAGAATTCATCCATTGCGTTTGCGGTTTCAATTGCCGAATTGACCATGTTCGCCATGCAGGCACAGGAAGAAACCTCACGGGGCATCGAGATTTATCTGGCTGTGACGGCGCTCTACGCGTTCTCCGCGTTTGCGGTCAACCGAATCTTCAGCTTCATTGAGAAGAAGGTTCAAATCCCCGGCTTTATTGTGGCCGGTGGCACCGGCGGAGGACATTGACATGATGGGCCTCGAATTTTCTTTTTTTAGCCTTGAAGTCATTGGCAAGTTCATCTGGGACGGCCTTTGGTTCAGTGTCTACCTCACGATCATTGCCACGCTGGGCGGCATCTTTTTTGGCACTGTGCTGGCGCTGATGCGTCTGTCTGGCAAAAAAGTGTTGATGGTGCCAGCCACGTTCTATGTGAACGGCATGCGATCCATCCCGTTGGTCATGGTGATCTTGTGGTTTTACCTGTTGGTGCCCCTGCTGACCGGCAAACCTATTGGCGCGGAGCTGTCTGCCATCATCACCTTTGTGGCTTTTGAGGCGGCTTACTTCAGCGAGATCATGCGGGCGGGTATTCAGTCCATTCCGCGTGGGCAGGTGTTTGCAGGTCAGGCGCTGGGCATGACGTACAACCAGAACATGCGTCTGGTGGTACTGCCACAGGCCTTTCGCAATATGTTGCCGGTCTTGCTGACCCAGACCATTGTGTTGTTTCAGGACACCTCGCTGGTGTATGCCATTGGCGCCTATGACCTGCTCAAGGGGTTTTCACTCGCCGGCAAGATTTATGGTCGTCCTGAAGAGGCCTATATTTTGGCTGCCGTGACCTATTTCGTGATCTGCTTCACCTTGTCCTGGTCGGTCAAGCGTTTGCAAGCCCGGATCGCCATCGTTCGTTAAGCATCGGAGAAAAATAATGATTGAAATGAAAAATGTGTCCAAATGGTACGGCCCGGTGCAGGTGCTGAGTGACTGTTCGGTAAGCATCAACAAGGGTGATGTGGTGGTGGTGTGTGGCCCGTCCGGCTCGGGCAAGTCGACCCTGATCAAAACCGTCAACGGTCTGGAGCCTATCCAAAAGGGTTCCATCACCGTGGATGGAGTGTCACTTTACGGTGCTGGCACCGATCTGCCCAAGCTGCGTTCCCGCGTGGGCATGGTATTTCAGAGTTTTGAATTGTTTCCGCATTTGTCGGTGACCGAGAACCTGACCATTGCCCAAATCAAGGTGCTGGGTCGCAGCCCTGACGAAGCCAAAGTGCGGGGTCTCAAGATGCTCGACCGCGTGGGCCTGACGGCTCACAAAGACAAGTTCCCGGGCCAATTGTCCGGCGGGCAGCAGCAGCGCGTGGCCATTGCCCGTGCCCTGTCCATGGACCCCGTGGCCATGTTGTTTGATGAACCCACCTCGGCCCTGGACCCCGAAATGGTGGGCGAGGTGCTGGACGTGATGGTGACGCTGGCCAAAGAAGGCATGACCATGATGGTGGTCACGCACGAAATGGGCTTTGCGCGCAAGGTGGCCAGCCGCGTCATCTTCATTGATGTGGGTGGGCATATTCTGGAGGACTGCTCCAAGGACGAGTTCTTTGGTCACCCGGAAAACCGGCAGCCGCGCACCAAGGATTTTCTGGACAAAATTCTTCAGCACTGAGTCGGTCTGAGTCCACAACAACCAACCTAAGCCGAACCAGGCGCATTCCATGTTTAATTCATTGTCGTTGGCCCGCAGGTTGTCTTTGGGCTTCATTTGCGTCCTGGTTTTGCTGCTTGCAGTGGCACTGACCAGCGCCTATGCTTTGAACCTGATGGGCCAAAGCATTCAGAAAATTGTTCAGGTGGACAACCTGAAGACGCGTCTGGCCAACGACCTGATGGGCAGCATCAGTGAGTTGGCCATCCGCAGCCGCTCGGTGACGCTGTTCACGGACATGGACCGCAAGGCTCTGGATCTGGAGATGCAATCGGCCAAGGCGGCCATGGTTTCTTTTGCCAATGCCGAGAAAGAGCTGACTGCCCTGGTGGCCAATGGTCAAGGCACGGCACAAGAAGCGGCGCTAATGGCAGACATCACCCAGGCCGCCAAAAAGGTGTTCCCCGAGGTCGACAGTGCTCTGGCCCAAGCGCAGGACGGCGACACCGTGGCGGCGGTGTTGAGCTTGATGAACCGGGTTCGACCCATCGAGCTGGTGTTGCAGGCCAAAGCCACCGACCTCATCAAGCTTTTGAAGACGCAAACCGAGGCAGCCAGTGTCAGTGCTGGCGAGTTGCGTAGCGAGGCCTTTATGGTGGAGTCGGTCCTGGTCTTTTTTGCTTTGGTGTTGGGCGGCGTGATTGCCTGGCGAATCACCGTGAGCGTGACCGCCCCCATCGCGCGGGCGGTGGTGGTGGCCGAGCGGATTGCCATGGGCGATTTGTCGTCGCAGGTGGAGGTCAGAATTTTTGATGAAACGGGTCGCTTGCTTCAGGCCATTGCTTCCATGCAAGACCGCCTGAAGGATCTGGTGGGCGGCATTCGGCAGTCGGCTCACTCCATCAAGACGGCCAGCAGCGAGGTCGCCTCCGGCAATCTCGATCTGAGCAGTCGCACGGAAGAGGCAGCGTCAAATTTGCAGGACACGGCGCAATCCATGGCACGCCTGACCAGCATCG
>JAUXQA010000151.1 GCA_030683195.1 Rhodoferax sp.
AGGCAAACCAGCCCAAGTCCGGCTGAGCAATGACGGGCAAGACAAGTTGCTCTTTGAAGCTCTGAACGCCTAAATTTTTCTGAAAGACATGTCCCCATGGCAAAAATCGTTGTAGTCACCTCAGGCAAAGGCGGTGTCGGAAAAACAACCACCAGCGCCAGCTTTTCAGCCGGTTTGGCTCTGCGCGGTTACAAGACAGCGGTCATTGACTTTGACGTTGGCCTGCGCAACCTGGACTTGATCATGGGATGTGAGCGTCGTGTGGTCTATGACCTGATCAACGTCATTCATGGTGAAGCCAACCTCAATCAGGCGCTTATCAAGGACAAGCAATGTGACAACCTCTTTGTGTTGGCGGCCTCACAAACCCGTGACAAAGACGCCTTGACTGTTGAAGGTGTTGAAAAAGTATTGATTGACCTGGCCGCCATGGGGTTTGAGTACATCGTGTGCGATTCACCCGCCGGCATTGAGACAGGCGCGATGATGGCGATGCATTTCGCCGATGAAGCCTTGGTAGTCACCAACCCCGAAGTTTCCTCGGTGCGCGACTCAGACCGCATTTTGGGCATGCTCTCCAGCAAGACCCGCCGTGCCATGACGGGCCAAGATCCCATCAAGGAGCACTTGCTCATTACCCGCTACAACCCGGCGCGTGTGAACCAGGGTCAGATGCTGTCGCTGGACGATATTCAGGACATCTTGCGCATCAAGCTGATCGGTGTGATCCCCGAGAGTGAAACTGTGCTGCAGGCCTCCAACCAGGGTCTCCCTGCCGTGCACATGCAGGGCAGCGACGTGTCAGAAGCATACAAAGACGTGATTGACCGTTTTCTGGGGCAAGACAAGCCCATGCGCTTTACCGAGGCGGTCAAGCCGAGCTTGCTGAAACGACTTTTTGGTGGGAAGTAGGGCCATGTCATTTTTCACATTTTTTGCGGGCGAGAAAAAGAAATCCGCCAATGTGGCCAAAGAAAGGCTCCAAATCATTCTGGCCCACGAGCGCAGTGGGCGCAATGCCGCCGAGCCCGATTACCTCCCTGCGCTCCAGCGCGAATTGCTTGCCGTTATTAGCAAATACATCAAGATCAACCCGAACGACATCAAGGTGAACCTGGAACGCCAGGACAATCTTGAAGTCCTGGAAGTCAAGATCGAACTGCCGGACGCACGTTAACCAAGCAGCTTCAGGGTTGCTTCATCCGGTTTGCCATTGAAGAACCGGGCGAGCGCCTCTTTGAAACACGGCTCGTTGGGTACCACTTTGGCAAACAGCGTCATGCACGATTTGAACTTGACGTCGTCCGGCGAACCAAAAACATCGTGCGCTGACGTATTGGGTTGAGCCAGCATCAACTGGGTGCATTCTCTGAGTCTTTGCCCCAGCACAGGGTGATCCCAGAATTCGCGGGCTTCAGTAGCCGATTCAAGACCATAGTGTTTGGCAATCGGACTGTGCCCGAGGCCTTTGAGCTGCGGAAAGACAAACCACATCCAGTGGCTGGTTTTTTCACCCAGCGACAACTCGTTGCAGACTGATTCGTAAACCAGGTCCTGGGCTTGCACAAACCGTTGCAGCCCTTGTGTTGTCAAATTCATGGTGATGAAAGCATCTGTTGGTTAAAAAATCAAAGAACCCTGGAACTCGATGATGGGCGGATTCTAGTGCTTGGGGTCAATTCGTTTGCCCGGCTTCCAGCGCTTGAGCAACAAGGCATTGCTCATCACACTCACCGAACTCATGGCCATGGCAGCACCTGCCACCACAGGATTCAAAAATCCGAGTGCCGCCAACGGAATGCCGGCCACGTTGTAGGCAAACGCCCAAAACAGGTTTTGCCGGATTTTGGCCACCGTGCGGTCCGATATGTCCAGTGCAGCCTCAATCAGCAAAGGGTCGCCGCGCATCAGGGTGATACCTGCGGCATGCATGGCAACATCCGTGCCACCGCCATCCAGATTGGCCATGGCCATGCCCACGTGGGCGGCGGCCAACGCCGGTGCATCGTTGACGCCGTCGCCCACCATCGCCACGGTATGTCCGCCCTGCTGTAGTGCGATAACTTGGGCCGCCTTGTCGCCGGGTAGCACCTCCGCCATTACCTCACCAGCCTCGTGCGACAGGCCCAGACGGCGCGCCATGGCCTCGGCAGCTCCCCGGTTATCGCCTGAGATCATCACAGTCTTGATGCCCCGGGCGCGTAGCGCGGCAATTGCCTCCCTGGCACCTGGCTTGGGTTCGTCACTAAAGGCCATCAGCGCGCACAGGCGCAAGCCCTCAACTGTGCGTTCGGCCATGGCCGAGACGGTGGCGCCTTGGGTCTGTAATTCAGCGGCCTGCGGGGCCAGACTGAGAGTATTCACACCCAACTCTTCCATCCAGCGAAGGCTGCCGATCAGGAAGCGGCGCCCTGATACTTCGCCCTCAGTGCCCCGGCCTGGAACAGCCTGCACGTTGTCAGGCGCACCAAACGTCAGCCCTTTATCCTTTGCATACTGGGTTACTGCGCGAGCCAAAGGGTGTTCACTGCCGCTTTGCAGACTGGCGGCGGCCTGGACAGCGGCTTCTTCGGTCATG
>JAUXQA010000153.1 GCA_030683195.1 Rhodoferax sp.
GACATCATCTTGTCGCCATCAAGCATCAGCATGGCGTTGGCGTACTCGACCATGCCAAGGGCTGACATGAAGTTCAGTTTCAAGGCCTGTTGAAACAAGGCCAGTCCGATGTCTTTTTTTGCGCCGTAGGTCATCCCGCCAATCAGCGAGCCCACCTTGTCGATCACTTCGGCATGAAATGCTCCCAGCGCAATGTGGGCATCGGCGTGTTTGGGCTCCAGCTTGATGACGTTCTCAAGCTCTTCCTTGACCTTGGTGCCCAGGCCTTGCGCCAGCGCTTTGGCCACGCTGATGCCTTGGCTGTAGCGCCCCAGTGCGTAGGCTTGCCAGTAGTGCGCGTTGATGTTTTGGGGTTCGTTTTCGGCTTGGTGGCCGGCGCGCCGGGCGACGTCCATGTAGAGGTCGAGCCGGTCTTTTTCTTTCTTCTCGAGGTAGGTCGCGTAAATGCACGCGGCCTTGTTGGCCACCGTCAGGCCGGCGCCGCCAATTTTGAGGCCCATCTCCATGGCCTTTTGAAACTCGCCACTGTGAAACAAAGCCCAAGCCTCCAGCACGCTGGCATCTTGGGGCAGTGGCTCGGCATCACCGGCATGCAGCCGATCCCAGTTCTTTGTGACGCTGGCAGCGTCAAACACGTAGTCCCCCGGGTAGGGGAAGGCGGTCCACTTGGCCATTTCTTATCTCCTCTTTCCGACTTATCTATTTGTCGGTCTGATTCTGATTGTAGGCGCCCACCAGTTGGAGTAAGTGCATGCGCTGGCCGCGTTCCAGGTAGGGGGCCAGCAGGTTCAGGACGTGTTGCGCACCCCGCATCAAGGCGGCCTGCGCGTTCTCTGGCTCCAGTGCCCGACGGGGGTCGCGCACGTACTCAAAACTCAGCCAGTAGGTCAGCACCACCACCATGCTGGTGGCCGTAGGGGCCACTTCTCGCGAGTCAATTTGCATGGAGCCCGAGCGGCTCATGCCATCCAGAAGGGTCTTGACCGCCGATGTCTTGTTTTTGATGACGCTTTGAAAATGCATCTCCAGCCGCCGGTTTTTACTCAGCAAGTCATTGAGGTCACGGTACAAAAATCGGTACTGCCAGATCAGTTCAAACAGGCTGTGCATGAAGAACCAGGCATCTTCCACATCGCGCACGCCATCGCTGGCGTTGAGCAATTCGTTCAGGGATGCCTCAAACCGGTTGAAGAGCGAATTGATCAACTCGTCTTTGGCGGGGTAGTGGTAGTAAAGGTTGCCGGGGCTGATACCCAATTCCGCCGAGATCAGGGTGGTGGAGACATTGGGCTCGCCAAACCGGTTGAACAGCTCCAGCGTGACTTCGAGAATCCGCTCAGCCGTGCGACGAGGTGCTTTTTTTACCATGTGGGGCTACTCTGGTGGGCAACCGAACGCACGACGTGGCCCAAGTCATCCATGATTTCTTGCAGGGAGGCAATGGAACGGCCCAGTTGGGTGGCCGGCTTGGGCAAGGCGCTCAAGTGGCGTTTCGGGTCGTCCAGCACCTCATGGTTCAGGCTGATGCCATGGCGCCATAGCTTGGCCGACAGACCGGTCTTTTGGGAGCGCAGCATTTGGCGCGTTTGTTGGTAGGCATGTTCCGCGAGGTGGCGCCGCTGCGCGTAGCTGAAGGTGTTGGCCAGGTACATCTCCGGGTCGCGGTGATCAGGCTCGATCAGGATGATGTCGGTGTTCGGGTACAGGGTTTCATACTGCTTCATACCCAACACCAGCCGGGAATGGATCATGGAACGAAAGGTCTGGCTCAAAACACCCGGCAAGCCCCCATCAACAATGCGCGGTATGTGTTGCTTCTCGGTCGGTAGTCCCCTGCGCATGACTTTGGCCACCTTGGGCGACGTGGCGTCAAACGGCACCAGCGGATTCAGGCACAGCATCAGGTCTACGCCGTCATCCAGGGCCACTGTGGCGTGCATGGTCTTTTTGAGGGCGCCGTCCACATAGTAGTTGTCGTCAATTTCAACTGGAGGAAACAAGCCTGGCAGCGCGGAGCTGGCCTGCACCGCCTTGGAGATCGGCACATGGTCCCAGCCCGGACGACCAAAGGGCGCCGCTTCACCGCTGTCGAGGTTGGTCGCCACCAGCGTAAGCTGGGTCTTGAGCTGCCGAAAATCATTGGTGCGGCCGTCTTTTGAAAATAGCCGTGACAATTCAACGTCGATCTGATTGTTAGAGAAAATACCGGTCGGCAGCGCCGGTCCCAGCCGTTCCAGTGCATGAACAAGCGATTTGCGGCCCCCTGTGAAATGCCAGGCGGAGGACATCAGCAAGCTGGGCAGCATGATGGCGCGCCGCGCAAATTCGCCATATGCGGGCGACAACAGCCAGGATGGATCGAAGGTCTCGGAGGGTTCGTTGTCGTTTTCAATAAAGGATGCGCACAACTCACGCGGCGTCATGCCATTGGCCAGTCCCGCCACAATAAATCCGCCGGCGGATACGCCGATGTAGTGATCCAGCTTCGTGAGATCGATCCCGTTGAGGGACTCCTGCAGCGCACACAGCGCTCCGATCTCGTAAATCGCCCCCAAGGGGCCGCCGCCGGACAAGGCCAAACCAATTTTGAGAGGCTGTGTTGTTTTGCGTTTCATGATGGCAAAGTGTAGGGCTGTTGGCAAAAAAGCAATGTTGCGTTGCAGCAAGCTCAAGCGCTGCCAAACGCAAAAGAGGGCGCAAAAGCGCCCTCTCTCAAGGTGAGTCCAGCGGCTTGGCCCTGGCTGGCTGCTGGTGTGCTTCAGTTAGACCGCTTCTGCTGCCGTTTCGACCACCGCAGCCTTGCGAGCGGGTGCGCGCTTTCTGGCGGGCTTGGCCACAGCGGCGCTGGCTTCTGGTGCTGCCGCCGGTGCCTTTGCCGCTCTTTTGGGTGCGGCTTTGGCTGGTGTCTTGGTGGCGGCTTTAGGCGCAGCGCCTTTGGCAGAGAGCTTTTGAACGCTCTTGTTCAACTCCTCAATGCGCTCAATCAGGGCTGCCACATCTTTGGCAGACGGCACGCCCAGCTTGTTGAGGGCTTTGGCCACGCGCTCTTCAAAAATGCTTTCCAGTTTGTCCCATTGGCCCGATGCCTTGTGAGAGATGCCGTTGGCCATGGTGGACATTTTGCTGGTGGCTTCCGAGATTTTTTCTTCAGCGGCTGATTGGGTCTTGCGCTGCAGGCTCACGCCTTCTTTGACCAAAGCTTCAAAGGCCTTGCTGCCTTCGGCCTGCGCCTTGTTGAAAGCGCCCAAGCCAGCTTGCCAGATTTGTTGTGCAGAATCCTTGACGGAGCCTTTCAGGGGCGCGCCGGCTTTTTTGGATGCGGCAGTAGTTTTAAGTTTCTTGACCATGGTGATCTCCAGATAGGTTGGGTAATAGATTGGGCAATGAGGGCACCAGACACCTGCAGTGGTTATCAATCAGATGAGTGCATGAGGTGTACTGTACGGCGATGCCGGCTTGCCGTGTAGGTAAAGCTTCCTAATTTTCTAGGGGCGCGACTCCATGGCCAGCACGGGTTTATGCTGAATGGCAGAGCGGGAAATATCGGCAAGAATGAAGAACTTAACTGGAGGTCTTCATGCAGTATTTCGTCACCGGTGCCACCGGCTTCATTGGCAAGCGTCTCGTTAAAAAACTGCTTGAGCGCAAAGGCTCGGTAGTGCACTTTTTGATCCGTAAGGAGAGCGAGGGCAAGGTGGCTGATTTGCGGCAGTATTGGGGGGCGAGCGCGGCCCGCGTGGTGCCTGTGTTCGGTGACCTCACTGCCAAAAAGCTGGGCGTACCGGCAGACAGCATCAAGGCGCTCAAGGGCAAGATCGACCACTTTTATCACTTGGCGGCGGTATATGACCTTGGAGCCGATGAAGCGAGCCAGATTGCCGTGAATATTGAGGGTACGCGCAACACCATTGAACTGGCCAAAGCCATTGACGCGGCCCATTTCCACCATGTGAGTTCGATTGCAGCGGCGGGACTTTACGAGGGCGTGTTCCGGGAGGACATGTTCGAGGAGGCCGAAAACTACGAGCACCCGTATTTCATGACCAAGCACGAGAGCGAAAAAATCGTGCGCAAGGAATGCAAGGTGCCTTGGTCGGTGTACCGCCCCGCGATGGTCGTGGGTGACAGTACCACGGGGGAGATGGACAAGATCGATGGCCCCTACTATTTTTTCAAGCTGATCCAGCGCATGCGCCAGTTGCTGCCGCCGTGGTTGCCCTCCATTGGGCTGGAGGGCGGGCGCATCAACATCGTACCGGTCGACTTTGTGGTGGATGCGCTCGCCACGATCAGCCACCAGGCTGACATCGGCAAAAAGTGCTACCACTTGGTAGACCCGGTGGGCTACCGCGTGGGCGACGTGCTCGATATTTTCAGCAAGGCCGCGCATGCGCCCAAGATGAATTTGTTTGTCAATGCCGCGCTGCTGGGCTTCATTCCGCGCAGCGTGACCAAAGGCTTGATGGCGCTGGCGCCGGTGCGCCGTGTGCGCAACGCCATCATGAAAGACCTGGGCTTGCCGGAAGACATGCTGACGTTTGTGAATTACCCCACCCGTTTTGACTGCCGCGACACGCTCGCCGCACTCAAGGGCTCGGGCGTGGCCTGCCCCAACCTCAAAGATTACGCCTGGCGCCTGTGGGACTATTGGGAGCGCCACCTGGACCCCGATCTGCACATTGACCGCTCGCTGCGTGGCACCGTGGGAGGCAAAGTGGTGCTGGTGACTGGCGGCTCGTCCGGCATCGGCCTGGCTGCGGCCCACAAGTTTGCCGAGGCGGGTGCCATCACCATCATCTGCGGACGCGACGTGGACAAGCTCGACGAAGCCTGCAAGGAGGCCAAGGCCAAAGGTTACAGCTTCATTGCCTACCCGGCTGATATCGCCGACATGACCGACTGCGACCGCTTTGTGAAGCAGCTCATTGCCGACCATGGCGGTGTGGACTTTTTGATTAACAACGCGGGTCGCTCGATCCGCCGGGCGATTGAGTCCAGTTACGACCGTTTCCATGATTACGAGCGCACCATGCAGCTCAACTACTTTGGTTGCCTGCGCGTGACTATGGGCTTTTTGCCCGGCATGGTGACCAAAAAGAAGGGGCATGTGGTCAATATCAGCTCCATCGGTGTGCTCACCAATGCACCGCGTTTCAGCGCCTATGTGGCCTCCAAAGCCGCGCTGGACGCCTGGACGCGCTGTGCCTCCAGCGAGTTTGCTGACCAGGGGATTTCGTTCACCACCATCAA
>JAUXQA010000335.1 GCA_030683195.1 Rhodoferax sp.
CCGTGCTGGAGGTTGACCTCAATCAAAAACTTTTTTTTGTTCAAGGGCTGGTATTGGTCACTGACCGACGGCTGTTGAGCTACGGGGAAAATTCAGTCTGGCAAGCTTGGGCGTACCAGCCGGGTTTGGCTCTGCGCCATCACGACCACGCCGGGGTAGGCCATCTGGAACTACAAAGCACCACCGGGCGCCTGGCCAGTTGGCGTTTCACCCTGGGGCGCAACCTGCAGGCGATCCGCTTGCAGGATCAATTTCAGATTCACCTCGCCAGCCATGTCACCGGTCAGCCGCCTGCCTTGCTGGAGGGGCGCCATTGCCCCACCTGCAAGGCGCCCTTGGCACCCGATCAGGAAGACTGCCCGATCTGCACCAAAGTCATCCACACACCGCCCTCCACCTGGACGCTGTTTCGGCTATGGCGTTTTGCCAAGCCCTACCGGGGACAGTTGTTGGCTGGTTTCATTCTGACGCTGCTGGGCACGGCGGCCAGTCTGGTGCCGCCCTACCTGGCCATGCCCCTGATGGACGAGGTGTTGATCCCGTTCCAAAACGGTCAGCACATCGAACCCTCTTTGGTTGCGTTTTATTTGTCGGGGCTCTTTGGCTCGGCGCTGCTGGCCTGGGGCTTGTCATGGGCCAAAACCTATCTGCTGGCGCTGGTGTCAGAGCGCATCGGGGCAGACCTGCGCACCACAACTTACGAGCACCTGCTGCGCATGTCGCTGGAGTATTTTGGTGGCAAGCGCACGGGGGATCTGATGTCTCGTATTGGCAGCGAGAGCGACCGCATTTGCGTCTTTTTGTCACTGCATCTGCTGGACTTTGCCTCGGATGTGTTGATGCTGCTCATGACAGCGGTCATTTTGTTCTCCATCAACCCCTGGCTCGCGCTGGTCACCCTGGTGCCCTTGCCCTTTATTGTCTGGATGATCCACGCGGTGCGCTTTCGGCTGCAAACCGGATTCGAGAAGATCGACCGGGTCTGGTCGGAGGTCACCAGTGTGCTGGCCGATACCATCCCAGGGGTGCGCGTGGTCAAGGCGTTTGCTCAGGAAGACCGGGAAGCCGCGCGGTTTCAGGAGGCCAACAAGCACAACCTGGCGGTGAATGACCGCATCAACCGGATCTGGTCCCTGTTTTCGCCCAGCGTGTCCCTGTTGACCGAGCTGGGGCTGCTGGTGGTGTGGGCCTTTGGCATCTGGCTGGTGTCCAGCGGCGACATCACGGTGGGCGTATTGATGGCCTTCATTGCTTACATTAGCCGTTTTTACGGCCGGCTGGACTCCATGAGCCGCATTGTGTCGGTGACCGAAAAGTCTGCCTCGGCGGCCAAGCGTATTTTTGACATCCTGGACCACGTTTCCAGCGTGCCTGAGCCCACCCAGCCGGTCAAGCTGGGGCGTGTCGAGGGCCGCATTGAACTCAATGATGTGAGTTTTCGCTATGGCAACCGCGAGGTCAACAAAGGCATCAGCCTCACTATTGAGCCCGGCGAGATGATCGGTCTGGTGGGCCACAGCGGCTCGGGCAAGAGCACGCTGGTGAACCTGATTTGCCGTTTTTATGACGTGACTGAGGGCTCGATCAAGGTGGATGGCGTGGATGTCCGGTCCTTCCCCGTGGCCGATTACCGCCGCAACATCGGCTTGGTGCTGCAGGAACCATTCCTGTTTTTTGGCACCATTGCCGAGAACATTGCTTATGGCAAGCCCGACGCCACCCGCACCGAGATCATTGCCGCCGCGCGGGCGGCCCACGCGCATGAGTTCATCTTGCGCCTGCCCCAGGGCTACGACTCCATGGTGGGCGAGCGCGGCCAGGGCTTGTCAGGTGGGGAGCGCCAGCGCATCTCGATTGCCCGCGCGCTGCTGATTGACCCGCGCATTTTGATTCTGGATGAAGCCACGTCTTCGGTGGACTCCGAGACCGAAAAAGAGATCCAGAAGGCGCTCGAGAACCTGGTGCAGGGGCGCACCACCATCGCGATTGCGCACCGCCTCTCCACGCTGCACCGGGCGAACCGCCTGGTGGTGCTGGACCGGGGCCAGGTGGTGGAAGTGGGCTCGCATAATGACCTGATGGCGCGTGAGGGCGCTTACTTCAACCTCTACCAGGCGCAGGCCCGCAACATGGATGTGGACATGGACGACGACAGGCGGCGCTACGCCAGGGTCAACACCGAGAAAGACGACAAATGAAAGCAAGCCCTGTCATCGCCACAGCGCCGTTTGACTTAACCCGCAATGCTTTTGGAAGGCTCGTTTTGACCATGCCGCTTGGCCAGGTGTTTGAAGGCGTGTTGCCCGTGCGCGCGTTTCCGATCCAGTCGCCCGAAGACGGCATTGCCCTGATGCACACCGACGGCCATGAAGCGGTCTGGATTGACCGGCTTGATGCCTTGCCCGAGCCTGCGCAAGGTTTGATACGGGAAGAACTGGCATCCCGAGAGTTCATGCCTGAGATCTTGGGCATTCAGAGCGTGAGCAGCTTCTCGACGCCCTGCACCTGGCACGTGCTGACCGACCGGGGCGACACCCGGTTTGTGTTGCGCGGGGACGAAGACATTCGCCGCGTGGGGCTGACCGTTCTGCTGGTCACGGACTCCCACGGCATCCAGTTCCTGATCCGTGACCGGGAAAAGCTGAACAAGGAGAGTCGCAAGATTCTGGATCGTTTTTTGTAAAAATCGGTCTCTAGCCGGCGTAATAAAACGGTTAGGTATATTAATTTAATAGCGCATGTGTGCCAAAGCCCGCCCTTGCTTGCCGGAGCTGTCCGTGCCGCCACGCTGCCCAAACAGCCTACCCTGCGCTGCCCCGGCCCTTAGGCGGTATGCTTTAGCGCATGACACCATTTTTTGATTTTCCCCCCAATGCTCTGGCCGAATTGGCCCGAGTGGATACCGCCCGCGCCCTGGCGGAAGACGTTGGCTCTGGCGACCTCACCGCCGGCCTGATTGACCCCACCCGCCTGGTGCAAGCCCGCGTGCTGGCCCGCGAGGCGGCTGTGATTTGCGGCGCCCCCTGGGCTGAAGCCGCACTCCAGCAGCTGGACCCCGGTGTGCGGGTGAACTGGCTTGTGGCAGAAGGGCAGCGTTGCAACCCTGACCAAGTGGTGCTGGAGTTGCGGGGTAGCGCGCGCACGCTCTTGACGGCAGAGCGCACTGTGCTGAATTTTCTGCAGTTGCTGAGCGCCGTGGCCACCAAAACCGCCGACTACGTGGCCGCGGTGCAGGCCGTGCCGGGCAACCGGGCTCAGATCGTGGACACCCGAAAAACCCTGCCGGGTTTGCGTCTGGCGCAAAAGTACGCCGTACGCACCGGGGGCGGGACCAACCACCGCATCGGTTTGTATGACGCAGTGTTGATCAAGGAAAACCATATTGCGGCAGCCGGCGGTGTCAGCGCGGTTTTGAAACGCGCGCTGGAAGTGGCGCCTACCGCCAAATTCATTGAAATTGAAGTGGAGACCCTGGCCCAACTGGCGGAGGCCCTGAACTCAGGCGCCACCATGGTCTTGCTCGACAACATGGACCTGGCGACCCTGCGGGAGGCCGTAGCGCTCAATGCCGGGCGCGCCATTCTGGAGGTCTCGGGCGGCGTGAACATGAGCACGGTGCGCGAGATTGCCGCCACAGGCGTCGACCGAATCTCGATTGGGGCCTTGACCAAAGACGTCAAGGCCATTGACTTCTCAATGCGGATGCAGGAGCTGTGATGACTGACAGAACACCCATCATGATGGACGTGGAATACGATCAGCCCCAACAGGCAACAACCGGTAGCGTCTGCGCCACACAGCACGCTTGGGCGCGGGTGCCGGTGGAGCCGGGCCCGGCCGAGCGGGCGGCGCTGAAAGAAAAAATCCGTCGCTTGTTGAAAGAACGCAACGCGGTGATGGTGTCCCACTACTACGTGCACCCCGACTTGCAAGACTTGGCTGAAGAAACCGGTGGCATCGTCAGTGACTCGCT
>JAUXQA010000162.1 GCA_030683195.1 Rhodoferax sp.
AGGACATGAACCTCAAGGAAATAGCAGCGGTGCTGGATGTAACCGAGTCCAGGGTTTGCCAGCTGCATAGCCAGTCGATTGCGCGGCTGCGCTCAAAAATGCGTGCTCACTGACGGCTGTAAGCCGTCAGGCAGAAAAACGCTTAAACGCCCCTGATGATTTTGCAGGGTTGCCGTAAGCACCCGCAGCATTGGCATAAGTACCGCCCTGAGTTGCCGGAAGAATGGTGTGAAGTTCGCGTTCCACCAAGGCAGTTCTACGCAACAGGCTTGCCCTGCGTTCGCCCAGACCGTCAGCCAAAGCCTCCAAACGTATCGTGAGTTGCCGGTTTTTTCGCTCGGCCGGCGTTAGTCTTTGGATCAGGGCCGAAAAGTCGATGCCAGCCTGCCGCATGGCCGCACTGGCTGACTCCAACGCCACGGGCTCACCACTCACAAGAGCAGCGGACAAGTCCTTGAACTGCTTCTCAATGTGTTGCAGAGCAGATTCCAAAGGGGCTGACAACATCGATCAAACTCCAAGTTGGGTTAGAACCGCCTAAATACGCGTGCGATCGAGCATTTCCTGCGCATTGGAAAGCAATTTATCAGCAATAGCCTCAGCATCCACTTTGTACGTGCCTTGCTGAATGGCAAATTTCACAGCCTCGACTTTCTTTATATCCATGTCGGCTCCCTGCCCCCGGTTGGTCGACTCAAGGGAGCGTGCCAAGCTTGACATCGTGACAGCCACACCTGCCGCCTGCGTGCCCTTGGCTGCCGTGGCAATTGCAGTTGTCGTCGGGCTCTGCGCAGCCTTGGTTGCTGCGGATTGAGTCGACGTGCTGGACGGGATTGAATTATCTGACGGTTGACCTATTTTCATCATGACCTCCAAAACTACTGAACATGTAGCCTCGTACGATCAATATCGGCTCAATCAGCGATGACTTTAGGCTTATCAGCGCTAAAACTGCAATCTATCAGAGCGCCAACAGGACTGTACGGTTGTCCAGTACCACGCCTGACATGATTCGCCCATTGCTCATTCTGACGCGAGCAGGTTGCCCAACCACTCCCGTCGACACTGCTTGGCCGTCCCCGGTGATCTGAAAACCGACGCCTTGCGCCACGACGCGGACCTGTGTGCCCGCCTGAAAGGCCTGAGCCGGCCTGATCATGCCTTGGCGCAGCGCCTGACCCGTCGACAGCGCCCTGGAAGTCACTTGCCCCACCCATTGCGAGGGCTTGCCCATGATCGGGCTGGCCTCCGCGGCCCAATCGACTTCTGCTTCCATGGCATCTGACTCAGTCAGCACAACCCCCGAAGCCACACTCCCTTTGACCACCCAAGCCGGCCCGAACGCACTGATGGTGACCGGCAAAAACACATTCCAGCGCGATGTGCCCTCAACACAACGCAGCCCCAACCGTGTTTTACCCCAGAGACGGGTTCCCGGGGGGAGGTAGGGCTCGACCTTCACGCAAGGCGCCAACTTGAGTCGACTGTCAAGGGCACCAACAGCCACTTCCATGCGAAGTGATCCCGGCTCCGACGTAGCCACGGCGGCCACCGCATCGTCAAGCCAGCGCTGGGTCGTATTCAGAAACTCGGGATTGGCATCCGTGGCCTGTGCTTGAGCTTGTACCCCTATTGGAGACATCAAAGCGATCACCCCCCCGAGCATGACGCCCAAGAAAAATGCAGGCCGAAAAAAACGATTGAACATGGAACCCCCTCAAATTGAACATCCACTATAGGCAGCGCCCGGCTAAAGAAATCTTTTAAATGGCGCGCAATCACGGCTCTATTCGGGGTTTAGAAAAACGCAGCACTTTTCATAATTGCCTTATGTCAGACGCCACAAGCAACACAGCAGGGCCTGATTAAAGAGAAAGTTGAGGTGTTTGGTGATTGCAAATATGGTGGATACGCTGGACTTCCATTCGAAGGCTTTGGTGCTGCGCGCCGAACGCCAGCGCATTATTGCCAGCAACATCGCCAACGCCGATACGCCAGGCTACGCAGCCCGCGACCTGGACTTCAAACAGGCCATGAACGATGCCACCGGCAATGACAACAGCACGCCGCGCCTTGCCGCCAGACAAAGCACCCCCAGCGGCAACCTCCTTGCAACAGCACACAGCCGGCACATCCCGCTGCCAGGCATAGAAGGCAGTTCTGCCGGGAGCTCATCCAATCTGGCCTACACCACCCAGAGCCAACCCACAGCTGACAGTAACAGTGTGGACCTGGACCGCGAACGTGCCAACTTTGCAGACAACTCCGTGCGCTACGAAGCCACGCTGCGCTTCATCAATGGCCGCTCCAAGACGCTATTGAGCGCCATTCAGGGTCAATAGCCCGAACCTGACCGAGGAATATTTTCATGTCCATGTTTTCAATTTTCAGTGTCTCAGGCAGCGCCATCAGTGCCCAGTCTCAGCGCCTCAACGTCGTGGCGAGCAACCTGGCCAACGCCGATGCAGTGGCGGGACCGGATGGCAAAGGTTACAAGGGCCGCCAAGTGGTGTTTGAGACCGTTCCCATGGGCTCTGAAGCCTCCTCTGGCGTGAAGGTCAATGCCATCAAGGAAAGCCAGGAGCCAATGCGAAAAATGCACAACCCCGCCCATCCATCAGCCGATGCCGAAGGCTACGTCACTTACTCCAACGTGAACCCGGTAGAAGAAATGGTGAACATGATTTCAGCCTCCCGCTCTTACCAAAATAACGTTGAGGTGATGAACACCGCCAAAACACTCTTGCTCAAAACCCTGCAAATGGGTCAATAACCATTCATAGGGCGCCACCATGATTACTGCAACCACTTCATCCGCCGCAACTGCGGCCACCACGGCTCCCAATGCCACAACTGCCGCGAGCGACGCGAATGCATCGCAAGATCGTTTTCTGAAGTTATTGGTTGCCCAACTGAACAACCAGGACCCCATGAATCCCATGGACAACGCGCAGATGACGAGCCAGATGGCGCAGATCAACACGGTCACGGGCATCCAGCAGGTCAATGAAACCCTGAAAAACATGGCTGAGCAATTCACCGCCATGCAAGTGCTGCAAGGCTCCAGCATGGTGGGGCACAACGTGCTGGTTGAGGGCAATGCCCTGACCCGCATTGATGGCGTCGCCAGTGGTGCCGTCGAGTTGGCTGGCGCTACCGATGCCGTCAAACTAGAAATTTTGTCGCCCGGCGGGGTGGTGCTGGAGACCTTCAACATGGGCGCGCTGCCGGCCGGCCGACACCCCTTCAACTGGGATGCCTCTGGCTACAAAGGCACGGGCGAACCCAGCTTCCGGGTTACGGCCAGCGCGGGCGGCAAAGCGGTGGCGAGCACCTCATTTGCCCAAGACAAGGTGGTATCGGTCGGCAGCGATAACGGCGCCCTCTCGGTACAACTGCAGGGCCGGGGCGCTGTGGCCTACAGCAGCGTCAAAGCCATCCTCTGATCGATACCAGCAGCACTTAAAACAAGGAACACATCATGTCATTTCAAACAGGACTCTCCGGCTTGAATGCCGCCAGCCGCAATCTGGATGTCATTGGCAACAACATTGCAAACGCCAACACCACCGGAATGAAGTCATCACGCACAGAGTTCGCCAGCTTGGTGGCAGCGAGCATTGGCACAGGCGGGGGAGGTAGCGGTGCAGGGATTGGTGTTGAAGTGGCCGCCATATCGCAATCGTTTACACAGGGCAATATCAACATCACGGGCAACAACTTGGATGTGGCCGTCAATGGCGGTGGTTTTTTCCAGCTGAAGCAGCCTGATGGTTCCGCAGCGTACACCCGGGATGGCTCCTTCAAACTGGACAAAGACGGCTACCTCATGAGCAACAGTGGTGCCAATATCATGGGTTACCCCACCGACCCAACCACGGGCAAACCCACCAGTGCGTCCATTCAGCCCCTGCAACTACCCACCTCCGCCCCTATTGGTGCCAATGCCACCACAGCTATCGTCACCGAGTTCAATCTCGATGCGAGGGCGCCTTTGGCGGCTGGTGTGGCAGCCATACCCGCATCAGCAGGGCCGCCAGCTGTCGCAGCTCAAGCCGCTATTCCTCCGACACCGCGCACGACCTACGGCACGTCGATGACTGCGTATGACTCGCAAGGGACTGCCGTACCAGTGACTTTGTATTTTGAACGTAAAACAGCAGGCGCCACCGACACATGGGAAGTCTACGACTCCACCACAGCCACAACACCTGTGGCCACACTTACCTTTGACGCCGATGGCAAACTCACCGCCCCCCTGCCTGGCGCTACCACCCTGACGATCGACACACCTTCAGCAGCAACCCCAAGCATCCTTGCAAAGCTTGATGTCACTAAAGTCACTCAATACGGCTCAGCCTTCACTGTGTCCAACCTGACGCAAGACGGCTATGCCCCCGGTGAGCTGGTGGGCCTGAATATTGGGCAGGACGGAAAGATCACAGCGCGATATTCCAACGGAGAGACCCAAACCAATGGCCAGTTGGCATTGGCTGACTTCCGCAATTCCCAGGGACTGACACCAGGTGCCGGAAACACTTGGATCGAGACATTTGCCTCAGGCCAGCCAGTGCAGGGCTCACCGGGTCAAGGCAAATTTGGGGCCTTGCGTGCAGGCGCACTTGAAGAGTCGAATGTCGACCTGACCGGGGAATTGGTCAACATGATGACGGCGCAGCGGGCCTACCAGGCCAACGCGCAGACCATCAAGACACAAGACCAGATCATGACCACACTGGTCAACCTCAAATAACGACCCGCCCCCCCCCTTCATTGACCCGGAGCCGCTATGGATCGTCTTATATATACCGCGATGACAGGTGCCAGCGCAGCGGCGAGCCGCCAGGCGGTCCTGAGCAACAACTTGGCCAACGCCTCCACCAATGGCTTTCGTGCCGAAATGTCCACTTTTCGGGCGGTACCGGTTCGCGGTGACGGGGCTACGACCCGGGTGATGGCTGTTGAAGCGACTTCCGGCTACGTGGATACCCCTGGATCCATCCAGCGCTCGGGGCGCCCTCTGGACGCCATGGCGGTGGGCAACGCGTGGTTTGCAGCGCAGGCGCTGGACGGCACCGAGGCCTACACCCGCAACGGTGCATTTGAAGTCTCGCCCGATGGCTCGGTGCGCACCGGCACAGGACTCGCAGCCCTGAGTGACGGCGGCGCCCCTCTCACCGCGCCGCCCAATGCCACTATGTCCATCGGTTTTGACGGCACCCTCAGCGCCAAGGTAGGCAACCAGCCGCCCACCGTGGTGGGCCGCCTCAAGATGGTCACTCCCAACGCGGAAGACCCACTCAAACGCGGTGCGGATGGCCTGTTTCGCTCTACCTCCGGCGACCCGCTGCCCTCTGATGCGACTGCCCGCCTGCAGACTGGCATGCTGGAGGGCTCCAACGTGAACACGATTGAGACCATGGTCGGCATGATCCAGACCGCCCGCCAGTTTGAAGCGCAAATGCGCTTGCTCACCACTGCCGAAGCCAATGACCGCTCGGCCGCCCAGTTGCTGGGCTTGCAGGGCTAAGGCCAAGCCACCGTGATGCCCACCAATAAAAAATTAACGCCAAGGACCTCATCATGATCAACTCCCTCTGGATATCCAAGACCGGCATGGAAGCCCAGCAAATGCAGCTGGACGTGATTTCCAACAATTTGGCCAACGTGTCAACCAACGGCTTCAAGCGCGCCAGTGCGGTATTTGAAGACCTGATGTACCAAAACCTGCGCCAGGTGGGCGCCAACAGCGCTGAGCAATCCCAGCTACCCACCGGCTTGCAGGTCGGCCTGGGGGTGAGAACCGTGGCCACCAGCCGGTCTTTTGCCCAAGGCAACCTGCAGCAAACCAGCAACAAGCTCGACGTCGCCATCCAGGGCAACGGATTTTTCCAGGTCACCATGCCGGATGGCACCACCAATTACACGCGTGATGGCTCGTTTCAGGTCAATTCAGCCGGGCAATTGGTCACCGCTACTGGGCTGCCCATCGCCAACGGCGTGACCGTGCCAGCCAATGCCACCAGCATTTCCATCGCGGGGGACGGCACCGTCACCGCCCAGGTCCCGGGTTCAACTACACCGGCCGGCATTGGCACGATTTCCCTGGCCAGCTTCATCAACCCGGCTGGCCTGGAGCCCAAGGGCGGCAACCTGTATGCCGAAAGTGCCGCCTCGGGTCAAGCCACAGCCGGCACGGCGGGTGCCGAAGGCATGGGCACGCTCATGCAGGGTTTCGTGGAAACATCCAACGTCAACGTGGTGCAAGAGCTGGTCACCATGATTCAGACCCAGCGCGCCTATGAGATGAATTCCAAGGCCATCCAGACCTCTGACCAGATGTTGCAGAAGCTGGGGCAACTTTAAGGCGTGAGGCATTTCATGACTAAATTTAAGGCAAATTGGGCTCTAGCCGGCGTTTCTTATGCACGAATAGCTATTTATTCAATAGCATCTGCTGCGTGCGTGGCCTGCAACACCCTGCCACAAACCGTGAGCGTCGACTTTGCAGAACCCGACGCCGTGCAGACCATTGCTGCGGCACCCCGGCCCCAGGCCACCAACGGCAGCCTGTTCCAAAAAACCAGCTACCGTCCGTCATTTGAGGACGTGCGAGCCCGCGCCATTGGGGACACGGTCACCATCCAGATCGTGGAGCGGGTCACGGCCAGCCAGGTGTCGTCCAGCACAGCCAACCGCACCACATCTGGTTCGGGCAGCGTGTCGGCCTTCCCGATTCTCTCGGCCGCGCAACTCGCCAAACTGTCTGTGGGCAGCAAGTCGGCCAATGATTTCTCGGGCGAAGGCGCGACCCAAAGCGCCAACACCTTTGCCGGCACCATCACCACCACCGTGGTGGATGTCTTGCCCAACGGGCACCTGGTGGTCAAAGGCGAGAAACAAATTGGTGTGAACCAGAATGTGGATGTGCTTCGTTTCTCGGGCACGGTCGATCCGCGCGTGGTGCAGGCCGGCAGCATCGTCAATTCCAACCAGGTTGCCAATGCCCGCATGGAGTCCAAAGGCAGGGGCGCGCAGGCTGAAGCCCAAACAGTTGGCCTGTTAACACGGTTCTTTTTCAGCTTTCTACCGTTCTAAAGCTATCCAGAATAGTGCCGAGGGGTAAACACCATGCACACTATTCAAACCATCCGCCAAACCAGCCAGACCACATCGCTTCGCCAGTGGGCGACTGTGCTCGGTCTGGTGTTTGGCATGTTGGCAAGTGGCCTGAGCCAAGCCGCCCGTATCAAGGAAGTCGCCGCTGTTGAAGGCGTTCGCACCAACCAATTGACCGGGTTTGGCTTGGTGGTGGGGCTTGACGGCACGGGCGACCAAACCACCCAGATGCCTTACACGGCCCAGGGCCTGACCAATTATCTGCAACAGCTTGGCATCACATTGCCCGCGACCTCCATTGCCCAGTTACAGCTCAAAAACGTCGCGGCCGTGCTGGTCACCGCCCAATTGCCAGCCTTTGCCCGACCTGGGCAGGCCATTGACGTCAATGTATCGTCCATGGGCAACTCCAAATCGCTGCGCGGCGGCATGCTGATCACCACCCCGCTCAAGGGTGCTGATGGCGAGATCTATGCTTTGGCGCAGGGCAACCTGATCGTGGCCGGAGCGGGTGCAGCCGCAGGCGGCAGCAAGGTGCAAATCAATCACCTCAGCGCAGGGCGCATTCCGGGGGGCGCACAGGTGGAGCGCGTCGTGCCCACGCCACTGCTCGAAGGCGCCAGCATCACGCTGGGGCTGGAGGCATCCGACTTTCAGACCGCCCGGCGTGTGGCACAAGCCATCAACACCCGTTTTGGCCAAGGCGTGGCCCGGGCACTGGACGGACGCACGATCGAAGTAAATGCCCCCCCTGAGTCGCATGACCGGGTGGCCTTCATCGCCGAGATGGAAGAACTGCCACTTGAATCATCGCGTCCCTCTGCCAAGGTGGTGATCAACTCCCGCACCGGATCGATCGTGCTTAACGGCGCTGTGACCCTGGGCGAGTGCGCTATTGCCCACGGCAACCTGTCCATCAGCATCACCACAACGCCCCAG
>JAUXQA010000163.1 GCA_030683195.1 Rhodoferax sp.
GCATCACCGGCTGGGCACAAATCTGCGGTTACCGCGGTGAAACCGACACCCTCGAAAAAATGGAGGGACGTATCAAACACGATATTTATTACCTTGAACACTGGTCTCTCTGGATGGACCTCAACATCATTTTGATGACGCCTTTGGCAACGATTCAAAACAAAAACGTTTATTGAAACCTATTCTTTGGGCGCGGTCATCCATTGACGCAATTGCCCGATTTTTGAGTTCGATTTGATGGCCGCCTTCATGCCTTGGGCCGCCATGATGGCTTGCCCGAGCAAGGCAGGTCGGGACACAGCCCCCTGCCCCAATGGCACGACAGCCGTTTTAAAGCGCATTTTGTAAGTCGCTGTACCGCGTCCGAGATCGATCAGGGATAGTCCCGCGTCCCAACCCGTCTCGGCAATTTTTTTGAGCAAAATGAGTCCAGGTTGGTAATACGAATAAGCTGGTTCAAACACAGGAAACCAGGAGTGCAAGGTGTTGCCCGCGCGAAGACCGTAATGCATCGCGATCAATTTGTCACCCGCATGAAGCGTGCTCATCGACGCACCGAAATCAAGTCCCCCAGTCTCAAGAGCGCTGGCCATGAGCTGACGAATCCAGGACACGGCAAAAGGGTCTCCTGCGGTGCCTACTGTCTTGGCACGTTGCTCGGACTTCAACCGCATCAGCTCTTCAAGCACGTGCTGATTTTTTTCATGGATCTCAAATCGAACCGGCCCGATATCCCGTTCGAGTCGCTTGAGCGATGCACGTATCGTGACCAAAATACCGGGCGACCGGGTATTTTGCGCCACACCAAGACGCTCGACGTAAGCATCCCATCCACCCGCCAGCTCAAGCACGGGAGACACGCTTTGAAGGTGAACGAAGGGGGCAAAAACAGCCTGCGTCAGCGGTAAGTGATTGAAGCCAAAGTAGGTGCCTTTGCATGCTTTGAGCAGTGCAGATGCCTGCAAGTCAAGCGAGGGGAGCGCAATCAAGCCATGGTAATCATTGAGACCACCGCCCACATTTTTCAACCGCCCAAAACTGGCTTGTTGGTGAGGGAAAAATCCAGCAATGATGCCTTCAGACTCTATAACCGCAACTCGAACCGCTTGCCCACTACCTGACACCAAACGCGTGAACCCGGGCGAATAATAAGGACTGCGCAGGGACACATCGCTACTTTGAATTTGTTTCCAGCGCTCAATCAGTCCAGTATCGAGTTCACTGGCCGATACAACCGAGATTTTCATGCACGGGTATCTCGCCGGCCGATGGCGTCGTACTCAAAGCCCTGCGCCTTGACCACCGCCGGAGAGAAGAGATTACGCCCGTCAATGACCACCGCCGACTTCATCAGCGCACGAAGCTGATCCCAGTCAGGGGTCCGGAACTCGCGCCATTCCGTGACGATGATGACCGCATCTGCACCCGTGGCGGCCTCGTAGGCATTGGGGACAATTTCCAGCCCCGGGCGTTCACCCAGAATGCGCCGGGCTTCCTTGTCTGCCACCGGGTCATAGGCCCGCACCCGTGCGCCACGAGCCAGAATGTTTTCAATCAAGCTCCGGCTTGGGGCTTCCCGCATGTCGTCGGTATTGGGCTTGAAGGCGAGTCCCCAGACCGCAAAGGTCTTGCCCTTCAGGTCCGGACCGAAGCGCGCCACCAGCTTGTCGGCAAGAACATTCTTTTGCCGCTCGTTGACCTTCTCCACGGCCATTAACAGTGTGAGCGGGCTGTTGTTGTCCTGGGCCGTCTTGGCCAGCGCTTTTACGTCTTTGGGGAAACAGGAGCCCCCGTAGCCACACCCTGCATACAAGAAGCTGAAGCCGATTCGGGGGTCGGAGCCAATGCCCTTACGCACCGACTCGATGTCCGCATCAAGACGCTCGGCCAGCAAGGCCAACTCGTTCATGAAACTGATGCGTGTTGCCAACATGGCATTGGCCGCGTACTTGGTCAGCTCGGCGCTGCGGATGTCCATGGAGAGCAGCCGGTCGTGGTTGCGCAGAAACGGTTCGTAAAGAGCCCGCATCACCCCCAGCGCGGGCTCGCTGTCGGTGCCCACCACAATGCGATCGGGGCGCATAAAGTCAGCCACCGCCGCGCCTTCTTTCAGGAACTCCGGATTAGACACCACCGAGAAACTGGCAGTTGCCCCGCGCAACGCGAGTTCATCGGCAATCGCTTGACGCACTTTGTCCCCTGTACCCACAGGAACCGTACTCTTGTTCACCACGACCGTGTAGGCGCTGGGCATGTAGCGTCCAATATCGCGGGCGGCCGCCAGTACGTGGGTCAAGTCGGCCGAACCGTCCTCGTCAGGCGGCGTTCCCACGGCAATGAACTGCACCACGCCATGTTCCAAGGCTTCACGCGAATTTGTAGTGAATTTCAGCCGACCCGCGGCCACATTGCGCCGAACGATGTCGTCCAATCCTGGCTCGTGAATGGGAATCCCACCGGCGTTGAGCAGCGCCACCTTTTGCAAGTCCAGATCCAGACAAACCACAAAATTGCCCATTTCAGACAGACAGGCTCCCGTGACCAAGCCCACATAACCCGTGCCCACAACTGTGATCTTCATTGAAATTGACCTCTATATGCTGTTGCACGCATTATTAGTTATGTTCCGTCAACAAACCACGCTCTCATGGAGGGTCAACCGTAAAATGACCGGCCATCATCATCACCCTTGACCATGCCCAACCCGCCGCACCGAACCGTGAATCTGTTTGGCTTACGCCTCAGCGCTGTCTCATTCAGCGAGGCCGTCACCCTGCTGTGTGAGCACGTGCCCCATCGGCCAGCCAAGGTCGTTGTGACGCCCAATGTGGATCACGTCCTCTCCTTAATTGATGACCCCGCGTTGAGAGACATTTACAACACCGCTAATTTCGAGTTCGCAGACGGTATGCCGGTGGTTTGGGCCAGCAGACTGTTGGGTCAAGCATTGCCTGAACGAGTTACTGGCGCTGATTTGTTTATCGCGCTGTGCCAGCAGGCGGTAGTCCGGCATTGGCGTGTCAGTGTCGTGGGCGGGTTACCCGGTCAGGAATCAATGTTGGTGCAGCGGTTCGGGCAGATTTATCCGGGCTTGCAGGTGGCAATCAAATGTCCATCGATGGGCTTTGATTATCGCTCTGACGAGGCCGCTGAAGTCGTACACTGGGTTAACGCATCCGGGGCCGATTTGGTCTTTGTCTGCCTCGGATTTCCTCGCCAAAGTCTATGGTCCATCACGCATAGAGACGCGCTGGATACCGGGTTGGTACTCTGTGTGGGTGCAGCGATGGAATTTGCGCTGGGCTTCAAGAAACGCGCACCTGCTTGGATGCAGTCATTCGGTCTGGAATGGTTGTGGCGACTTGGATCGGAGCCAAAAAAGCTTTCGCGACGCTACCTGGTGCGGGGCCCTCACTTCATAACGCTAGTTTTTCGCGAGTACTTGAAGCGGATCGGCGTTTTAAGCGCTTAAGCCAGGGTAGCCGAAGATAAACGGCTTCTGCAAAGCCGCAAGCAGACCTGCCTGCGCTGTGTGTGCGAGCGCACAGATTTGTTCGTGGCAAGTTCCTAACATGGCTCAAGTCAGTCTCCAGAGACTGACTCAAGTAGTCCACATTTTCATTTTTAAGGAACTCATCATGAACAAAGATCAAGTCAGCGGCACCGTCAAAGACCTCACCGGCAAGGTACAGGAAGAAGCCGGCAAGTTGGTTGGCAACAAGGAACAGCAAGCCAAGGGTTTGATCAAGCAGGTCGAAGGCAAGGCAGAAAAAGCCCTGGGCGATGCCAAAGAAGTCGTCAAGGATGCCGTCGGCAAATAACGCGTATCAGGTGCGCGCAGCCAGTGCCAATGCGGCCAACTGCAAAGCACCCTCAAAACTGCGGGCGCCGCCAATGAACAGGTTCAAGTGGCAAAAGACGCTGTCGGGCACGCCACTCGCAGCGGCCAGTTCCGCATCGCGCAGGCCGGCCCAATGCTCGGGCAGGTCCATGCGAGCGGTGAACGAGCCAGCCTCTACAGGCACGGTTTTGATCTGGTACTGGTCGCCTTCGGAGTCGGGGTAGATCACAAACATCACCTCGGGCATCTCGTTCACCACCACATGCGTCCAGGGCATGCCGCCCTCATTCAGGTGCAATACCCGGCCGTCCAACAGGCGAGGCGCATTGCGCACGGTTTCCATAGCGCGAAGTTGCGCGACCTTTTTGCTGATGGCATGGTCCAGAAACTTGCGCGTGATAGCAATAGCCTCGCGAAAGCGCGTCTCAAGCAGTTGCGCGCGGCCGTTATGGTCAAGCCCTTTTTCTTCAAGCCAATGCGTGTTGAGTTGAGCAATCAGGCTTGAGAGGCCGAAGATGCCGGGCGACACATCGGCCTGCCCGGTGTCCACCAAGTCCAAATACTGCACCAGTGAGTGGTCGATGGAGCGCACGACCTCGACCACGGCGGACTCGTCCAGACGCTGCCCGTGGGCGCTGGCCCAAGCAGTGACATACGCGTCGCCAAAAGCGCTCCACACCAGGCCCGCGCTGGCGTAACCTACGCCGGGCACGATGGCGCCGTCCAGTTCACGGGCGGGGCGTGCGCCTTCAAAGCCGCGCTGGTGGTGGTCGAAGCGGCCAGCGGCAGCGTCCCAGGTGCCGCCCACGTCCACCACGTAGTCGGCGGTGTCAATCAGCGCTTGTTTGCGGGTGCGGATGAGGGTGTGTGATGGGAAAACGCCCATCAAGATGCCCACGCCAAAAACGTCGTCGGCATGGAAGGTGCCACTGTG
>JAUXQA010000337.1 GCA_030683195.1 Rhodoferax sp.
CCTTGCCCCAGAACTTGGGTGCCGGGGTGGATGACCGTTTGCGTGCGATTGTGCTGCGTGCCCTGGCCCTGGACCCCGCGCAGCGGCACCCTGGCGCCAAAGTATTTGGTGACGAATTGCTTCAGTGGTCAGGCGCTGCACCACCCATCGATGGCGAAGCCGCGCAGCAGGCAGCAGACGCCGGAAACGGCACTCTGGAGTTTTTGCTGCGGCGCATGCGGCACAAAAGTGATTTTCCGGCGCTCTCGGAGTCGATCGTTCGGATTCAGGGTATGGCCACCTCCGAGACCGAGAGTGTCAGCAGCGTCACCAACGAGATCCTCAAGGACGTGGCCCTGACCAACAAGCTGTTGCGTCTGGTCAACAGTGCCCATTTTGCGCGCGGGGGCAGCATCAGCACGGTCTCCCGGGCAGTGACGCTGGTGGGCTTCAACGGTATTCGCAACATGGCGCTGAGCCTTGTGCTCCTGGAGCACATGCAGGACAAGGCGCATGCCAGTGTGCTCAAAGAGGAGTTTTTGCGGTCCCTGATGGCGGGCACCGTGGCCGGCGAGTTGTCTCCTGTGTCAAAGGAAAGCGAAGAAACCTTTATAGGTGCCATGTTCCAGAACCTGGGGCGTTTGCTGGCGCATTTTTATTTTCCCGAGGAGGCCACGACCATCCGCACATTGGTGACTTCGCCTCGCCAGCCGGTGAGTGAAGCCACCGCTTCGGCCAGTGTGCTGGGCCTGAGCTACGAGGCGCTTGGCGTGGGCGTGGCCAAATCCTGGGGCTTGCCCGACGGTATCCAAAAATGCATGAAGCGGCCCCAGGGCCCTCCACCCACCCGGGCTCCGGTCGATGCGGGTGAGCGGCTGCGCTGGACCGCGCTGGTGGGTAACGACGTGGCCGACATCCTGCTCCACACCAACCCCAAGGAGGTGGATGCGCGCATCCTGCAAGTCGCACGGCACTACGCCAAGACGCTGGGGGTCAACCCTGCAGACGTGCAAAACGCCACGGTGGTTGCACGCAAAAAACTGGTGGAGATGGCGCGCGCGATGGATATCCGGGTTATTGCGGGCTCGGCTGCCTCCAAGCTCCTGAAGCTGCCAACCGAAGCCTCCAACGGTCACGGCGAGGCCGACGACACCCATGCCGATTCCCTTTTGCCTCTGGAGCTGCATGCCACAGAGGTTGCGGTGCTACCTGCGGTCTCAGCACCTGCTGCAGCTACCCAGCATGTGTCTCAAACCTTGACCTCAGGTATTCAGGACATCACCAACGCCATGGTGGAAGACTTCAACTTGAGTGATGTGTTGCGCATGGTCCTTGAGACCATGCTGCGGGCCATGGACTTTCAGCGCATTGTGTTTTGCCTGCGCGATGCCAAAACAGACACGCTCACCGGGCGGTTTGGTTTGGGCAAGGACGTTGAGAGTCTGGCCAAGGCCTTTCAGATCCCCCTCAGGGTCACGGCCACAGA
>JAUXQA010000169.1 GCA_030683195.1 Rhodoferax sp.
AATGAAGATGTGGCGCAGGGCCTTGCTTTCAGGCGTCATCATGAGGTTGATGAACATGTCGCGCTCGGCGACCATACCATCATCAAACTTCTTTTTGGTGGCGGCTTCAACGGCATCCACGCACTTGGCGGGAGCAGGAAAATTCTTGGCCATGCCTTTGACCATGTTGCGTGCAAACGCAAAATAAGCGTCACCCAAGGGATGTTTGCAAGGCAGATTGCGTACCAAGGGCAAAGGACGCGCCTCGGCCACAGAGCGGGCATAAGCCAATGCTTCTTCAGCCAGCGACTCGGGGGACGACGCCATTTTGTCGAACAGCTTTTGACCAGGCAGCATGGCCAGCATCTCGCTCTTGACCGGCTCGCCACTGACGATCATGTTCAGCGCTGGCTCCACACCCAAAGCACGCGGCAAACGCTGTGTACCACCGGCACCAGGAATCAGACCGAGCTTGACTTCAGGCAACGCCACGCTGCAACCAGGTGCTGCAATGCGGTAGTGGCAACCCAGTGCCAACTCCAGCCCGCCGCCCATGCAAACGGTGTGCACAGCGGCAATCACTGGCTTGGACGTGTTTTCAATCGCCAGAATCACGCTCAAGAGGTTCGGCTCCTGCCCGGCTTTGGGTGACCCAAACTCCTTGATGTCAGCGCCACCCGAGAAAGCCTTGCCGGCCCCAGTGATCACGATAGACTTGACCGCAGCATCTGCCGTAGCCTTCTCCAGGCCATCGGTGATACCGAGCCGGGTGGACAGGCCCAAGCCATTGACAGGCGGGTTGTTCAGGGTAATGACGGCGACGTCGCCATGCACTTGGTATTCAGCGGTCATGCTTGGATTCCTCAAATGTGAAAAATAGAACGATCGTTCTTTTTAGATTGTAAAAGCAAGGGGAGCTGCAACAAACCAGGTTTGTCACGACTGGGACAAGAGGGTTAAACCTCCAGCCATTCCTTGCGTGTGTAGGTGTCATTACGCAACTCGGCTGGGGTACCGGTGAACACAATGCTGCCGTGACCCATGACCATGCACCGGTCTGAGATGTCCATGGCAATCGTCAGTTTCTGCTCAATCAACAGCACGGAAATACCGCGCCGCTTGAGCTCCTTGAGGTAGTGCGCCACCAACTCCACAATCTTGGGCGCCAGGCCCTCGGTGGGCTCGTCAATGATGATGAGATCGGGGTCGCCCATCAGGGTGCGGCACAAGGTGAGCATCTGCTGCTCCCCACCCGACATCACACCGGCTGCCGTGTGCTGGCGTTCTTTAAGGCGCGGGAACAACTCGTACATGTCATTCAATGACCAGCGGCCTGCCTTGCGTGCGCTTTTCTGCCCCAGATACAGGTTCTGCTCAACGGTGAGATTGGGGAAAATATCGCGACTCTCGGGCACATACCCAATACCCAAATGGGCAATCTGGAACGTGCGCTTGCCCAGAATCTCCTGTCCCTTCCAGTTCAGGGAGCCCTGGCAATCGACCAAACCCATGATGGCCTTGGCTGTGGTGGAGCGCCCCGACCCATTGCGCCCCAGCAGCGCGACAATTTCGCCGGCGTGAACCTCAAAATGCACACCATGAAGAACATGGCTTTTACCGTAATAGGCATGCAGGTTTTCAATTTTCAACATGATCAATGCCCCCCGGCCTGTGAGTCGGCGACCGCAGAGCCCAAGTAGGCTTCTTGCACTCGCGCGTTGGCGCGCACGGCCTCTGGAACATCGTAGGCCAGCAACTCGCCGTACACCACCACAGCAATCTTGTCAGCCAAACCAAAGACCACCCCCATGTCGTGCTCCACTGTCAACAGCGTCTTGCCTACCGTGACATCCTTGATCAGCTTGATGAAGCGAGTGGTCTCGGACTTGCTCATGCCGGCCGTCGGCTCGTCCAGCAAAATGACACTGGCACCACCGGCAATGGTGATACCGATTTCCAGCGCTCGCTGTTCGGCATAAGTGAGATTCATGGCCAGAACATCACGCTTTTTGTCCAGCTTGACCATTTCCATCAGTTCGTCTGTGCGTTCATTGGCATCATCCAGATCAGCCAAGAATTTCAAGAACGTGTACTTGTAGCCCAAGCTCCAGAGCACACCACACCGCAAATTCTCAAAGACACTGAGCTTGGGGAAGATATTGGTGATCTGAAAGCTGCGGCTAAGGCCCATGCGGTTGATCTCAAACGGCTTTTTCCCGTTGAGACGTTGCCCATGCAGCAAGACCTCGCCGCTGGTAGGCTCAAACCGGCCGCTGATCAGGTTGAACAGAGTCGATTTCCCCGCACCGTTGGGGCCGATAATGCCGACCCGTTCCCCGCTGGGAACTGCCAGATTGATACCCCGAATAATCTCGGTTTTTCCAAAATTTTTACGCAGGTCTTTCAACTCAAGCGCGATGCCTTTCGGCGAACTGGACTCGGGCGTCATGGCGCTTCACTCCGTTTGATTTCTTTCTCAATGCTTTCCTGAATCTGGCTCCACTGCACCGCAAACTGGCGGCGGCAGAGCTCAAACAGACCCAGCCCCGTCAACATCACAAACAGTGAGCCGAACCAGCTATTGAAGCTTTTTGAATCCAGGGCAATCCCCAGAAAACTCAACTCGGACCCCAAGGTCTCCTTGAGTTGCAGGTGATAGACCATTTCGATCATGCCGGCCGCGCCAACCAGCACGACCAACGCCGTGACAGACAGCGCCAGGTAACTGACCCATAGTTTTCGAAGATGACCATAGGCCGCCACCCGCAGATTCATCATGATCAATGAAGCCACCCCCCCTGGTGCATAGATCACCATGAACACGAACACTAGGCCAAGGTAAAGGAGCCAAGCTTTGGTGAATTCGCTGAACAACACAAAGGCCAGCACCATCAAAATGGCGCCGATGATCGGACCAAAAAAGAAGGTGGCTCCACCGAGGAAGGTGAACAGTAAATAAGCGCCCGAGCGAGCCGCACCTACAACTTCTGCGGTGACAATTTCAAAATTAAGTGCGCCCAGTCCACCCGAGATGCCGGCGAAAAAACCAGCAATGATGAAGGCCATGTAGCGAATGCGCTGGGTGTTGTAGCCCACAAACTCCACCCGCTCCGGGTTGTCCCGCACCGCGTTCAACATGCGCCCCAATGGCGTGCGGGTAAAGGCAAACATGGCGGCCACGGCCACAAACGTGTAGATCGCAATGAGGTAATAGACCTGAATGGGTGGTCCGTAGGTGATGCCCATGAACGCCTTGCCGGTGACCCGGTTACCGGACACACCGCCCTCACCGCCGAAAAACTCGGGAATCATGAGCGACATGGCAAACACCAGTTCTCCCAGCCCCAATGTAATCATGGCGAAGGTGGTGCCCGATTTTTTGGTCGTCACCCAACCAAACAAAACAGCAAAGCCCATGCCGGCCAGCCCTCCCACCAACGGCACTGCAGATACGGGTATCGGCATGGAACCAGCGGTGATGCTATTTAGCGCATGCATGGCTAGAAACGAGCCCAGCCCGGTATAGACCGCGTGCCCGAAGCTCAGCATACCCCCCTGCCCCAGCAAAATGTTGTAAGACAGGCAGGCAATGATTGCGATACCCATCTGCGACAGAATGGTGATGGACAAGCTGCTGGTAAAAACAAAAGGTACGACGGCCAACAAGAGGCCAAACAGGCTCCAGACCACCCAGCGGCCGACGTTAATAGGTTTAAATTGATGTGTATTTTTCATGGCTTAGCCTTCCCGGTTGCCCAGCAGGCCTTTGGGCCTGAAGATCAGGATCAGGACCAGAAACAAATAAGGCAGGATGGGTGCCACCTGGGAAACCGTCAACTTGACGAAAGAATTCTCCTGGGCACCAGCGCTGAGCTGCATACCCATTTGCGCTGCCAACGTCCCCAAGGAGTAATCAAAGGCGACCGCAAAGGTCTGGATCAATCCGATGAGGATCGAGGCCAGGAACGCGCCCGACAAAGAGCCCATGCCGCCCACGACGACGACCACAAAGATCACAGAACCCACACTCGCGGCCATGGCGGGCTCGGTCAAAAAGGTGCTGCCACCAATCACACCGGCGAGCCCGGCCAGGCCAGCCCCCGCACCAAACACCATCATGAACACAGCCGGGACGTTGTGCCCCAAAGACTCGACGGCCTCAGGGTGCGTTAGCGCCGCCTGAATCACCAGGCCGATGCGGGTTCGTGTGAGCAGTAGCCATACCGACACCAGCATCACCAGCGCGATGATCATCATGAACCCGCGGGTTGCTGGAAATGGCGAGCACACCAGTCGGACAGCCGCATCAGCGGCGGTGCACATCTCGGCGGGCGCTGCACCCCATACCAGATTCAGGCCAGTGACTGAATGGTTAATCAGTGTGAAGGCTGGGCCCTGCAGGGACTCGGCAGGACGAAAGTCCACCGCAATTCGGCCCCAGACCAACTGCACCAGTTCCAAAATGACGTAGGACAGTCCAAAGGTAATCAGCAACTCCGGGACATGTCCGAATTTGTGGACCTTGCGAAGAAAGAAGCGCTCAAACAAGGCCCCCATCCCGCCCACCAACAAGGGTGCAATGACCAACGCTGGCCAGAAGCCAACCGTGCTCGACACGGTGTAGCCCACATAGGCACCCAGCATGTAGAAACTGGCATGCGCAAAGTTCAGCACACCCATCATGCTGAAGATCAGGGTGAGACCCGAACTCAACAGAAACAGGAGCAAGCCATAGCTCAGCCCGTTGAGCGTTGAGATGATGAAAAACTCCATTGAGCCAATCCTCGCTGTCCGACGTTAACAAAAAAAATGCCCGAGACGGTCTACCCGTTCGGGCCTCTAAAAACCAGGTGAAGCGATTAGCCCGGGCGCTTCATCTGGCAGCTGGTGGGTGTGCTGGAAACATAGTTGGGATACTCTTTCAGCGGAGCCAGGGTCATGCCGGTTTTCTCGGGGCTGTATGCATACTTGGCACTGGCCTTCTGCCAGACAGTCATGTACAGCGGCTGCTGCAACTGATGGTCTGACTTGCGCATTTCGACTTCGCCATTGAAGCTGGTGACCTTGATGCCTTCCATTGCCGCAGCCACCTTCACTGGGTCGGTCGATTTGGCTTTGGCCATGGCCGCGCCCAGAGTCTCGAAAATACGGATGGTGGAGCCGGTGTAGAAGTCGTCGTTGTACTTGGTGTTGAACTCTTTCATCCACTTGTCCATTTGCCCACCCATGTTGTAGTGGTTGTAGGCAATTTGATAGACACGGCCGTCGCCATTGGTGCCCAAGGCAGAAGGTGTACCCGTTACACCGGCGTAATAGGTGAAGAACTTGCCGGTGTAGCCGCCCTCGTTGGCCGCTTTGATCAACAGGGACAGATCCGAACCCCAGTTACCGGTAATGACGGTATCTGCGCCAGACGCCTTGATCTTGGCAATGTAGGGAGCAAAGTCACGGGTCTGGGCCAGCGGGTGGAGATCTTCACCAACGATCTGGATGTCCGGGCGCTTGCGAGCGAGAGCATCTTTGCCAAACTTGGCAACCTGCACGCCGTGGGAGTAGTTTTGCCCAAGAATATAGACCTTTTTGATGTCCTTTTGATCAGCCATGAAGCTGGCCATGGCTTCCATCTTCATGGACGTGTCTGCGTCAAAACGGAAATGCCAGTAGCTGCACTTGCTGTTGGTCAGATCAGGATCTACGGCGGAATCATTCAGGTACAAGACTTCTTTGCCAGGGTTGCGCTCGTTGTGCTTGGTGATCGCATCGGTGAGTGCCAGCGCTACGGATGAACCGTTGCCTTGAATGATGTAGCGCGCGCCTTGGTCGATCGCCGCTTTGAGAGCATTCAGACTCTCGGTGGGGCTGAGCTTGTTGTCAATGGCGGGCACTTCAAATTTGACGCCGGCCGGGTTGCCTGCACCACTGAATTTTTCAGCAAAAAACTGGTAACCCTTGATCTGGCTGACGCCCACCGGGCCGAGCAGGCCGGTCAAAGGATCAATACGGACCATTTTCACCACTTCGCCTTTTTGCGCGAGTGCACTGCCAACACACACCAAGGCTGCCGTAGCGGCAGCGAGCTTCATCGCAAATTTCATCTTAAAAATCTCCTGGGTTTCAGACAATCAACAAGGACAAAGGTTAAAGGCAATCAGGTATCGAACCACGAGGGAATTCCCTAAGGTGAATCACCCATGCGACAGCCCCGCCAAGCGGATCGTCGCATGGGTGACTATCAGGCATCAGGCATCAGGCAGGGTGTAGTCGCGGAGCATCTCGCGCAGTTTGGTCTTTTGCATTTTTCCGGTACCGCCCAGAGGAATGGCATCTACAAAAACGACATCATCCGGAATTTGCCACTTCGCCGTTTTGCCTTCGTAAAACGCAATGAGTTCGTCGCGTGACACCTCGGAGCCTGGCTTCTTCACCACGGCAATGATGGGTCGCTCGTCCCACTTGGGATGCTTCATCCCGATGCAGGCCGCCATGGCCACAGCCGGGTGAGCCATGGCAATGTTCTCGACATCAATCGAGCTGATCCACTCGCCACCGGACTTGATCACGTCCTTGCTGCGATCGGTGATTTGCATGTAACCGTCCGGATCAATCGTGGCCACGTCACCCGTGGGGAACCAGCCGTTCACCAACGGTGGTGCTCCCTCACCTTTGTAGTAGTCGCTGATGATCCAGGGCCCTTTGACCAGCAGATCACCGTAGGCCTTGCCATCCCAGGGCAGCTCATGGCCCTGATCATCAACAATCTTCATGTCGACCCCGAAGATGCCTCGGCCCTGCTTGAGGCGGACCTTCATCTTGTCCTCGGAGTTCATGGGCAAATGCTTGTTCTTCAACGTGCAAACAGTTCCCAAAGGCGACATTTCAGTCATGCCCCAGGCGTGCAATACCTCAACCCCATACACATCGTTGAACGCCGTGATCATGGCAGGAGGGCAAGCCGACCCTCCAATGACCGTGCGCTTGAGGGTACTGAATCGCAGGCCACCTGCCTGCATGTGGCCCAACATCATTTGCCATACAGTGGGCACACCTGCTGCAAAGGTCACACCCTCAGTCTCGATCAGCTCGAAGATGGACTTGCCGTCCATCGCAGGCCCAGGAAACACCAGCTTGGCGCCCGTCATGGCAGCCGAATATGGCAAACCCCAAGCGTTGACATGAAACATGGGCACCACGGGCAGCACGGTGTCACGGGCGCTCATGCTCAAGGCATCTGGCAGAGCCCCGGCCAATGCATGCAACATGGTGGAGCGGTGGCTGTACAGCGCGGCCTTGGGATTGCCCGTGGTGCCACTGGTGTAACACATGCTGGAGGCGGAGTTCTCGTCAAATGACGGCCACTGATAGGTGCTGGGCTGCGCACCAATCCAGGCCTCATAACTGATCAAGCCAGGGATGCCCGTATCCGCTGGGAGTTTATCGGCATCGCACATCGCCACAAAGTGTTTGATAGTGGTGCAGCGACCGTGCACAGCTTTGACAATAGGCAAAAAGCTCATGTCAAAGCACAACACCGAGTCTTCGGCGTGGTTGGCTATCCAGACAATTTGATC
>JAUXQA010000339.1 GCA_030683195.1 Rhodoferax sp.
GGGTTCGCCCTTGCGCTCCAGCAGCGCGTTGGTCGCCACCGTGGTGCCCATCTTGACGCAGTCCACCTGCTCAGGAGTCACGGGCTCACCCGGTTTCAAACCCAGCAGGTGCCGGATGCCGGCCACCGCAGCATCACGGTACTGCTCGGGGTTCTCGCTCAGCAGCTTGTGCGTCACCAGGCTGCCATCGGGGCGCTTGCCCACCACGTCAGTGAATGTGCCACCCCGGTCGATCCAGAACTGCCAGCGGTTTGTGCCATTGATTTCCATGAGGTCTCGCAATTAAAATTCGTCAAGAGTAAAAAAAGGGCGTTACAGGCTCGCCGCCGAGCGGGCCGCCTGGTCGTAGATACCGGACAACAGACGCAGCAAACGCGCCAACTCGCCGATGTCACGGTTCAACGCGTCATCGGCGTTCAGGGCGTTGATCAGGCACGACTCGCGAATCTCCCGGTAGCGGTCAACATACTGGCGACCCAGCTCGGTGCTGGCATAGGTCACTTCCTTGCCGCTCTTGCTTGAGGCCACCACGCCCAGGTTTTGCAGCTTTTTCAAGGAGTAGTTAATCAGGTGCGTGTCTTCCACATTCATGATGAAGCAGATGTCAGCCAGTCGTTTGTCCCGGGCACGGTGCGTCACGTGGTGCAGCACCAAAACGTCGAGGGGCGTCAGGTCTTTGAGGCCCGCCGCACTCATACAGTGCGCAATCCAGCGGTGAAAGGCATTGCCCGCCACGATCAACCCAAACTCGAACTCACTCATCTCCGCACTGCGGGGCGACACCAAGTGAGCCGAAGACACTATGGGCGGCGAGTCCGCTACAGAGGGCGGCCCTTCCACGAGGGACCGAGATGGCTTGGATGTTATAGGCTTGGTCATGGACAGACTCCGGGTTGGCACCTTTGTTGCATGTAGCGGATTGTAGGCAATTAGCTGACAAATCATCAACAATTTGTCAACGATTAGGGAAAACACCAAGCCAGTACCCGCGAATCCCCACTACATTTAGTAACCCGTTTTTCACCCAACCCAACCGGAGTTTTTATGAAACGTCGCCAGTTTGCCTTGACCACCACCGCCGCTCTGCTGGGCCTCACCCTGGCTGCGGGGACGGCATCCGCCCAAACCAAGTGGGACCTGCCCGCTGGCTACGGTGCTGCCAACTTTCACACGGTCAACCTGACCGAATTTGCGGCCGACGTGGACAAGGCGACAGCCGGCAAGCTCAAGATCACCGTGCACGCCAATGGCTCGCTTTTCAAAGCGCCCGAGATTAAACGTGCTGTACAAGGCGGGCAAGCCCAAGCCGGCGAGATCTTGCTGGCCAACTTCCAGAATGAGTGGCAGCTGTTTGGTGCCGATGGCCTGCCTTTTCTGGCCGACAGCTACGACGAGTCCATGAAACTGTACAAGGTGCAAAAGCCCTTCCTGGAGAAAAAGCTCGCCGACCAAGGCATGGCCCTCTTGTACGCCGTGCCATGGCCACCCCAGGGCATCTATGTCAAGAAGCCGATCAACTCCGCAGCTGACTTAAAGGGCGTGAAATGGCGTGCTTATAGCCCGGCTACGGCCCGCATTGCCGAACTGGTGGGCGCACAACCCGTCACCGTGCAGGCAGCCGAGTTGTCGCAAGCCATGGCCACAGGTGTCATCGAGTCCTATATGTCATCGGGCTCCACCGGTTTTGATACAAAAACCTATGAGCACATCAAGTACTGGTACGACACCCAGGCCTGGTTGCCCAAAAATGCAGTCATCGTCAACAAGGCTGCCTTTGACGCGCTGGACGCCCCCACCAAACAAGCCGTAATGAAAGCCGCTGCCGACGCCGAAGTGCGCGGACTGGCTGCCTCCAAAAAGACCAACACCGAATCGCTGGAGAAACTCAAAGCCAACGGCATGAGCGTCGTCACCCCGTCGGCACAACTCAAGGCAGACATGAAGAAGGTAGGCGACGTGATGCTCAAGGAATGGCTGGACAAAGCCGGCCCCGAGGGTGTGGCCCTGGTCGATGCATTTCGCAAACCCTGATTGACCCGCGAGCTTCATGCGTAAAGCACTTGACGCGCTCTACATCAGCGCTGCCGCTCTGTCCGCGCTGTGTCTGGTCGGCCTGCTGATCATGGTGATTCTGTCCATCGTGGGGCGGCAACTGAACTTCCATGTGCCGGGCACCGATGCCTATGCCGGCTACCTCATGGCGGCCAGCGGTTTTCTGGCACTGGCGCACACCTTGAAACGGGGCGAACATATTCGGGTCACATTGTTGCTCGCTCAACTCACCGGCG
>JAUXQA010000228.1 GCA_030683195.1 Rhodoferax sp.
GCGGCGTCTTCTGCGCGGGTCCGCACCTTTTTCATCTCGGCCACGCGGGTCTGCTTGACGGCAATGTCCGCCAGATCGCGAATGATGGCGTCCACATCCTTGCCCACATAGCCCACTTCGGTGAACTTGGTCGCCTCTACCTTGATGAACGGCGCATCGGCCAAGCGGGCCAAACGCCGGGCAATTTCGGTCTTGCCGACGCCCGTGGGTCCGATCATCAGAATGTTTTTGGGTGTGATCTCGGCGCGCAGGCCTGGCTCGACCTGCTGGCGTCGCCAGCGGTTGCGCAGAGCAATCGCCACGGCCCGCTTGGCCTGCTGCTGACCGACGATGTGTTTGTCGAGTTCGACAACAATTTCTTGTGGGGTCATGGACGACATGGTTTCAAAGGGTCTCAATGGTGTGGTTCATGTTGGTGTAGATGCACAGTTCCCCGGCAATTTCCAACGACTTTTTGACAATTTCGGGCGCAGACAACTCCGTGTTGTGCAACAACGCAATGGCTGCGGCCTGCGCGTACGCCCCGCCCGAGCCAATCGTCACAATGCCGTTTTCGGGCTCCAGCACATCGCCATTACCCGTGATGATGAGCGAAGCCTCACTGTCGGCCACCGCAAGCATGGCTTCCAGGCGACGCAGCACCCGGTCGGTGCGCCAGTCTTTGGTCAACTCAATGGCGGCACGCACCAAGTGACCTTGGTGCTTCTCCAGCTTCGCTTCAAAACGCTCAAACAAAGTGAATGCATCGGCCGTGGCGCCGGCAAAACCCGCCAGGACTTTGCCGTGATAGAGCTTGCGCACCTTGCGGGCCGTTCCCTTGACCACAATGTTGCCCAAGGTGACCTGGCCATCGCCTCCAATCGCCACCGAATAGCCCTCGGGCGTCTTGCGACGCACGCTGATGATGGTGGTACCGTGAAATTGTTCCATAGATGATGTAGTTTGGGTCGTCCAGTGCAACCACATGCCTTGTCTGGAGAGCCGGTTCGCTAAAAGTTGCGGGTGAATGACGGTGAGTCAGGTGTTTCGCACGACCACTCGGGCGTGTTCATTGATCCCGATCACGTTGAAGAATGCAGCCACGAGGCGCGGCACATCCCGAAACTGAACATGACAACCTTCCGCCTCGCGCACAGCCACCCAATTCAGGATGCTGCCCGCTGCAGAAAAATCAACCCGGATCAGCCGGGAACATGAGATCACGAGACGGTCAGCGCCCTTAAGGCCGGCCTGCAGGTCATCAAGCGCTTGGGCTGCATCCCCCAGGATTTCCCCATTGAGCTCGACACGAGACGCCGGCAATGATTCGACGCCTGCATGGACTGTCACGGCCTGAGAAAAGTCCGTTGCTGATTCGCTGTGTGCCCCATCGCTATGTCGAGTGACATCTGAAAGCGGGGCGGAGGCAGACACGCGGTGCACCAACTCACAGAGAGGCTCTTTCCATGGGGGAGGAGACACCTCAAAAGTGACGCAATAATCCAGCGCAGCCAACTCAAACTCGTCTTGCAAACGCAAGATCCGCAAAGCGTCTAACCTAAGGCGCCACCAAAACGGCTCCACCGACTTGTCGCCCGGCGGGGTAAAGAATCGCAACGTGCGGTCAAGTGCCTCAAATCCAAGCATGTGCAATAAAACGGGCTCTGAACACCACCGGGTGAACAAGTCAGCCATCAGCCTTGCTGCATCGGGTGTGATGGATTGCAGCTGGCTCCAATGAAGATGCAGGGGCTCCGATGACGATTTGGCACAGTCCAGCAGTCCTTGCATGCTCACGACGTCCAACGCCACAGGGCACTCCCAGACCCTGCCCCGGTTAACTGGCAAGACGGCTGCACTCGGCCGCTGGGTCGCTGGCATGATGCCACCGAGCAAATCCGGGAGAGAAAACCACGCAGGCGCTGACCGACCGAAGCGCATCGCGTAATCAATGGCGACACTGTCAAAACTCGACTGCTGCCCGGTTGCCCGGTACAGATCAAACAAAGCGGCAGCCCAACGGTCTGCTGATTCAGGCGCCGCGTCACTGGCCTGCAGGGCGCTGAGTAACCCGGCCTCCGCGCCAGCGTCATCACCATTTGCGAAGCGAATGGCGGCCTCTTCCAGCTCCGGGTCTGCCTGCGCATCGGCCGCATCCACCGAAAACAAATTGGAGGTGGAAAAATCTGTAGTTCCTGCGTCCACATGCGGTAAGTTCGGCCGATTAAAGGCCGCCAGGGGGAGCGTACTTACCGGATCAACACCCGCGGACGGATCCTGCTGACCCATCTGCGTTGATGCGTAGTCCACGGTATGGAGCGACTCCCAACCCGGACTCATTTCGGAGGCAAGCGTCGGGGAGAATCCGCTTTTGGTTTCGGAGGTTCCGCTGACGCGCCGTTCTGCGTGCGGCACCAATGGCGGCGTCGGCGCGGCTCGGGGCTCGTCAGGCTCTTGTCGCGCTTTCCACCTCTGCTTGTACATCTTGGCTTCAATTTCGTCAATTTTCCGGAGCGTCATGGCACGCTCGTCCTGGTTCGAGGCAATGCTGCTTTGGAAGAAAGACGGCCGACTGGGCAGGCTTTGGTTGGGCGTGGGGCCGTTGCGGCGCAACTTCCTCAAATAGTCGAATTCTCGCCGACGGACGAAGTCATTTTGACGCTTGCGCTCAATGATTTCTTTCAGTGCCAACTTGCTGTAACCGCTGTCCTGCTCTGCCTCAGCCTTGTCCAGATCCGACCAGTTCGTGGTTGGATTGCGAACAAACTTCGCCATCTTGGAAAGCAAGCCGTTGCTGTTGTCTTTTGTCGCCATGGATGAGGACTGAGAAAGAGAAGTCAGAGATCGTGTATCAATCCCCAAACATTTTCTGCTTGAGTTCTCGACGTTGCTGGGCCTCCAGGCACAAGTTAGCGGTTGGACGGGCCAGCAACCGGCCAACGCCAATGGATTCACCCGTCTCGTCGCAATATCCGTAATCGCCAGCGTCAATCCGTTGAATGGATTGCTCGATTTTCTTCAACAACTTGCGCTCCCGGTCGCGGGTCCGCAACTCCAGGGCATGCTCTTCTTCGATGGTCGCACGGTCTGCCGGGTCGGGGACGACCACCGTATCTTCCCGCAGGTGCTCTGTT
>JAUXQA010000241.1 GCA_030683195.1 Rhodoferax sp.
ATGATCGAAGGCGTATTAAACGAAGGGTTCGTCACCACCAGTTATGACTCGGTGATGAATTGGGCCAAGACTGGCTCTGTCTGGCCCATGACTTTCGGGTTGGCTTGCTGTGCTGTGGAAATGATGCATGCAGCTGCAGCGCGATACGACATCAGCCGGTTCGGTGCTGAGGTGTTTCGTGCGAGCCCGCGACAATCCGACTTGATGATTGTGGCTGGAACCCTGTGTAACAAAATGGCTCCAGCCTTGCGCAAGGTGTATGACCAGATGTCTGAACCTCGCTGGGTGATTAGCATGGGTTCCTGCGCCAACGGTGGTGGTTACTACCACTACAGTTACTCGGTGGTCAGGGGTTGCGATCGCATTGTGCCGGTCGATGTTTATGTGCCCGGTTGCCCTCCGACGGCTGAAGCTCTTTTGTACGGCATCATGCAATTGCAGCAAAAGATTCGTCGCACGCAAACCATTGCTCGTGTCTGAAAGATCTTCAATGACTGTTTTTGCTGTCAACCCTGTAACGCTCAAAGAGACCATCGCAGCTGTACTTGGCGATAAGGTCAAGCACATAGGTGTCGCTTTGGGTGAGGTCACCGTCGTTGTTGCACCAGCCGACTATTTTGATGTCGCCAAAACACTGCGTGACGCCCCGGGCTGCTGCTTCGAGCAAATGATGGATTTGTGCGGCGTCGATTATTCCGAGTACAAAGATGGGTTGGAAGAGCGCGCGCGGTTTTGCGTGGTTCTCCACCTGTTGTCGGTCAGTCTCAATCAAAGAGTGCGTCTGAAGGTATTTGCTGCCGACGATGAAATGCCTGTGCTGGCCTCGGTGGTGGAGATCTGGAATGCCGCCAACTGGTTTGAGCGTGAAGCGTTCGACCTGTTTGGTATTGTGTTTGAGGGGCACAACGACTTGCGCCGCATATTGACCGACTACGGATTTATCGGTCACCCCTTCCGCAAAGACTTTCCCTTGAGCGGTCACGTTGAAATGCGTTACGACGCGGAAAGCAAGCGCGTGATTTACCAGCCGGTCACGATTGAGCCGCGCGAAATTACGCCGCGCATCATCCGTGAAGACAACTACGGAGGACTTGCTTCTTAGCAATTTCTGTCATGGCTGAAATAAAAAACTACACACTGAATTTTGGGCCTCAGCATCCGGCAGCCCACGGCGTATTGCGTCTGGTGCTTGAGCTGGACGGAGAAGTAGTGCAGCGGGCTGATCCACACATTGGTTTGCTTCATCGCGCCACGGAGAAGCTGGCAGAGAGCAAGACTTACATTCAGTCATTGCCTTACATGGATCGGCTTGACTACGTGTCGATGATGTGCAACGAGCATGCGTACTGTCTGGCGATTGAGAAGTTGCTGGGTATCGATGTTCCCATCCGCGCTCAGTACATCCGGGTGATGTTTGCTGAAATCACTCGTTTGCTGAATCATTTGATGTGGCTGGGATCGCACGGCAATGACTGTGGCAGTTCGACTATTCTGATCTACACCTTTCGCGAGCGTGAAGACTTGTTCGACATGTACGAGGCGGTGAGCGGCGCGCGCATGCACGCAGCCTATTTCCGCCCGGGCGGTGTGTATCGGGACTTGCCCGACAGCATGCCTCAGTACAAGGCAAACAAGGTCCGCAACGCAAAAGGCATTGCCGAGCTTAATAGCAATCGTCAAGGTTCGCTGCTTGACTTCATCGAAGACTTCACCAAACGTTTTCCGACCTACTTAGGTGAATATCACACTTTGCTGACTGAAAACCGTATCTGGAAGCAGCGCACAGTTGGTATCGGTGTGGTTACACCTGAGCGGGCACTGAACATGGGATTCACCGGAGCGATGCTGCGGGGATCGGGTATTGCCTGGGACCTGCGCAAGAAGCAACCCTACGATGTTTATGACAGGATGGACTTTGATATCCCTGTGGGCGTGACCGGTGATTGTTATGACCGGTATCTGGTGCGTATGGAGGAAATGAAGCAATCCAACAACATCATCAAGCAATGTGTTGATTGGTTGCGAGTTAACCCGGGCCCGGTGATTACAGATAATCACAAAGTGGCTGCCCCAGACCGTGAGTCCATGAAGAGCAATATGGAGGAGTTGATCCACCACTTCAAGTTGTTCACCGAAGGGTTCCATGTGCCTGAGGGAGAGGCCTATGCCGCTGTGGAGCATCCTAAGGGTGAGTTTGGTATTTACATCGTTAGTGATGGTGCCAATAAGCCTTACAGACTGAAGATTCGTCCCCCCGGTTATGTTCACCTGGCTGGTTTGAACGAGTTGACTCAAGGTCACATGATTGCAGACGTTGTGGCGGTGATTGGCACGATGGACATTGTTTTTGGAGAGATTGACCGATGATCTCAGGCACCCCTGTTAATGTGATTTCAGAAGAAGCCAAGGTGCGTTTTGCACGTGAAGTTGCCAAATACCCTGCAGACCAAAAGCAATCGGCAGTTATGGCTTGTCTGGCTATTGTGCAAAAGGAGGCTGGCTACGTCAGTACGGCCAGTGAAGCTGTGGTAGCCGATTATCTGGGAATGACCCCGATTGCCGTGCATGAAGTCACGACCTTTTACAACATGTACAACCAGCACCCGGTAGGTCAGTACAAGCTCAACGTCTGTACCAACCTGCCTTGCCAGTTGCGTGATGGCGGGCGAGCGCTCAAGCATCTGGAGCAGAAGTTGGCGATCAAGATGGGTGAGACGACGGCAGATGGCGTGTTCACGTTACAGCAGTCCGAATGTCTGGGTGCTTGCGCTGATTCGCCTGTTTTGCTGGTCAACGACCAGACCATGTGCAGTTTCATGAGCAACGACAAATTGGATCAACTGGTTGACGGCCTGCGCGCTGCAGGAGGCAAATGATGATGGCCGAGAAAATTCTTGCCCAGTTTCAGGCTACAGGTGTTCAAACCTGTTTTCATGATCGTCATATCAATCCGCAAATCTATGCGGGCTTGAATGGAACGAACTGGCGACTGAAAGACTATGAAGCGCGTGGTGGATACCAAGCCTTGCGCAAGGTGCTTGGCAAAGAAGCTTCAGCAAGGGAAGCGGTTGAAGGCTTGACGCAGGACCAGGTCATCGCCATTGTGAAGGAGTCGGCGCTGCGCGGTCGCGGGGGTGCAGGCTTCCCGACTGGTCTGAAGTGGAGCTTCATGCCTCGGCAATTTCCGGGTCAAAAGTACTTGGTTTGTAACTCTGACGAAGGTGAACCTGGGACCTGCAAGGACCGTGACATCCTTCAATTCAATCCACATATTGTGATTGAAGGCATGATCATCGCCGCCTATGCCATGGGCATCTCGGTTGGGTATAACTACATTCACGGCGAGATCTTTCAGAGTTATGACCGCTTCGAGGAAGCGCTTGAAGAAGCTCGCGCGGCGGGGTATCTCGGTGACCGGATTTTGGGCAGTGAATACAATTTTCAATTGCACGCAGCACACGGCTATGGCGCCTACATTTGCGGTGAAGAAACCGCGTTGCTGGAGTCTCTGGAAGGCAAAAAGGGTCAGCCACGATTCAAACCTCCATTTCCTGCCAGTTTTGGCTTGTATGGCAAGCCAACCACTATCAATAACACTGAGACCTTCGCGGCTGTGCCGTGGATCATTCGAAACGGCGGAAAAGCCTATCTTGAATGTGGCAAGCCCAATAACGGCGGTACCAAAATCTATTCAGTAAGCGGTGACGTGGAGCTTCCCGGAAATTACGAAGTTCCCATGGGAACGCCGTTCTCGAAGTTGCTTGAACTGGCGGGCGGAGTTCGCCAAGGTCGCCAACTCAAGGCCGTGATACCCGGCGGATCGTCATCACCCATTTTGCCCGCCAGCATCATGATGGAGTGCACGATGGACTATGACTCCATCGCGAAAGCAGGCTCCATGTTGGGTTCCGGCGCGGTCATTGTGTTGGACGACAGCCGCTGTATGGTGAAGAGCCTCCAGCGTTTGAGCTATTTCTATATGCATGAATCCTGCGGTCAGTGCACGCCATGCCGTGAGGGTACGGGCTGGTTGTCCCGCGTGGTTGACAGAATCGAGAGCGGGCAGGGCCGCCCCAGCGACATGGAACTGCTTGACAACGTTGCCGAGAACATCATGGGGCGCACTATTTGTGCCTTGGGTGACGCAGCAGCCATGCCCGTACGGGCCATGATCAAGCACTTTAGACATGAATTTGAACACCACATAGCGCACAAGACCTGCATGGTCCCTGCCTATGTTTGAGCGAGTCTTACGATGATTGAAATTGAACTCGACGGCAAGAAGGTAGACATAGCGCCGGGCAGCATGATCATGCATGCGGCCGAAAAGGCGGGCACTTACATTCCCCACTTTTGTTATCACAAGAAGCTGAGCATTGCTGCCAATTGCCGTATGTGCCTGGTCGATGTGGAGAAGATGCCCAAGCCAATGCCAGCCTGTGCCACCCCCGTGACCCAAGGCATGATCGTTCGCACCAAGAGCGACAAGGCGATCAAGGCCCAGAAGTCCGTCATGGAATTTCTGTTGATCAACCATCCTCTTGATTGCCCCATTTGTGACCAGGGTGGTGAATGTCAATTGCAGGATCTCGCTGTCGGTTACGGTGGTTCCTCTTCGCGTTACGAGGAAGAAAAGCGCGTTGTGGCCGTCAAGGATGTCGGGCCCCTGGTTTCCATGCAGGAGATGAGCCGTTGCATTCATTGCACGCGCTGCGTCCGCTTTGGGCAGGAGATTGGTGGTGTCATGGAATTGGGGATGTCGCATCGGGGCGAACACGCCGAGATTGAAACCTTTCTTGGGCGCACGATTGACTCGGAGCTCTCGGGCAACATGATCGATATCTGCCCGGTTGGAGCCTTGACAAGCAAACCTTTCCGATACAGCGCCCGGACTTGGGAGTTGTCGCGTCGAAAGTCGGTCAGTCCGCACGATTCGACCGGTTCCAACCTTATCGTTCAGGTCAAGAACAACAAGGTCATGCGTGTTGTGCCGTTTGAAAACGAAGACGTCAATGAATGCTGGATCGCTGATCGGGATCGTTTTTCTTATGAAGCCCTGAACAGCGACGAAAGACTGACGAGCCCCATGCTCAAACAAGGGGGTGTATGGAAGTCGGTCGACTGGCAAACAGCCCTGGAATATGTCGCCAACGGCCTTAAACAAATCAAGTCAGATCACGGTGCTGAGAGCTTGGGCGCCTTGGTCAGCCCGCACAGCACCCTGGAAGAGCAGTTTTTGACTGGCACTTTCATGCGTGCTTTGGGTAGCCAAAACGTGGATTACCGTTTGCGAAATGCCGAGTTTCCGCAGTTCGAAGGGGTCCGTCACTTGGGATTGCCGATTGCCGCGCTGACCACGCTACAGCGGGTGCTGGTGGTGGGCTCCAATTTGCGCAAGGAACATCCGCTGTTTGCACAAAGAATTCGCCAGGCGTCACGCACTGGGTGTTCGGTAAACGTCATTCATTCCGCAGCCGACGACTGGGCACTTCCTGTCGCGAACACGATCATCTGCCCGACGGATGCCTGGGTGCAGGCACTCGCTTCCGTTGCTGCAGCCGTAGCCGCCGAAAAAGGTATTTCTTCTCCTGCTGATGCAGCCGTAACGGATTCGGCACGGGCCATCGCCCAGTCATTGTTGGGCGGTGAGCGCAAGGCGGTGTTGCTTGGCAATGCGGCGGCGCATCATCCTCGGGCATCCAGCCTGCTGGCCTTGGCCAACTGGATTGCTGATCAAACCGGTGCCACTGTTGGCTATTTGACAGAGGCCGCCAACACCGTCGGAGCGCAGCTCGCGGGTGTGCTGCCCGGATCGGGTGGTTTGAATGCCGGGCAGATGCTCAGCGGCGGACTGAAAGCGGTGGTGCTCCTGAACACCGAGCCTGAATTTGATTCGGCACTCGGGGTCTCCGCCAAAGCGGGCCTATCCCAAGCGCAAATGGTCGTGACGCTCAGCCCTTTCAAAGCCAACATGTCGTTCAGTGACGTGCTGTTACCGATCGCGCCCTTTACCGAGACGCCAGGCACATTCGTCAACGCGGAAGGCCGGGTGCAAAGTTTCCACGCTGTGGTCAAGCCATTGGGCGAAGCGCGTCCGGCATGGAAAGTGCTGCGGGTCTTGGCCAATCTAATGGATTTGCCAGGTTTCGATTTCGATTCCTCTCAAGACGTGCTCAAGCTGGTGCAAGGGTTGCCAGTTCCAGGCGAATCAAATGTTTGTGCAGGCAAGTTAAGCAACAAGACCAGTGCATCAATTGATTTGTCCACTTCGGGCATTTCTCCTGTGGTGGCAAGCATTTATGGTCTGGATGGCACCGTGCGACGAGCCGCCAGCCTGCAACTCACAGCTGACGCCGGGTTGGCCAAACATGCGCAGGAGGTGGCAGCGTGATTGATTCAATTTTCGCCTTCGGCCTTGGTTTGTCTTCTTCGCCTCTATGGGTGAGTGTCGCCTGGCCGGTGATCTGGACGCTCATCAAGATCGTGGTAGTCGTGTTGCCCCTGATGGGTGCGGTGGCCTACCTGACCTTGTGGGAGCGCAAGTTCTTGGGTTGGATGCAAGTTCGCGTGGGCCCCAATCGGGTTGGCCCGCTTGGTTTGCTCCAGCCTATTGCGGACGCATTGAAGCTGTTGGGTAAAGAGATTTTGGTGCCAACAGCGGCCAGCAAGGGGCTGTTTTTTATCGGGCCCATCCTGACCATCATGCCCGCCATGGCTGCTTGGGCTGTGATCCCTTTCGGTCCGGACATTGCACTGGCCAACATCAATGCGGGTCTGCTGTTCATTATGGCGATCACTTCGATGGAAGTTTATGGCGTTGTGATTGCGGGTTGGGCTTCCAACTCCAAGTATTCCTTTTTGGGCGCCATGCGAGCTTCGGCTCAAATGGTCAGCTACGAAATCGCCATGGGATTTTGCCTGGTAGTGGTTCTTATGGTGTCAGCCAGCATGAACATGACCGATATCGTGACCGGGCAGGGCAAGGGTTATTTTGCCGGCATGGGTTTGAACTTCTTGTCCTGGAACTGGTTGCCCCTCCTGCCGATTTTTGTGGTCTATGTCATTTCGGGGTTGGCGGAAACAAACCGTCATCCGTTTGACGTGGTGGAGGGTGAAGCCGAAATCGTTGCCGGGCATATGGTGGAGTACTCCGGCATGTCCTACGCCATGTTTTATCTCGCTGAATACGCGAACATGTGGTTGATCTCCATTTTGGCGGCCATTATGTTTCTGGGTGGGTGGATATCTCCGATTGACAGTGCCTTGTTCAACTGGATTCCCGGCTGGATCTGGTTGGGTCTCAAGACCTGTGCGGTGGTGAGCCTGTTTATTTGGGTACGCGCGACTTTCCCCCGGTTTCGGTACGACCAGATTATGCGTTTGGGTTGGAAGATCTTCATTCCTGTGACGCTGGTGTGGCTGGTTGTGGTCGGTGCCTGGATGCAGACATCTTTCAATATTTGGCCATAAGAGGAATTGATCATGTCGAACTCCGTTTCATCACCCGCAAGGCCTGCTTTCTCGCTCAAGGATTTTTTGTCCAGCTTTCTTTTGCTGGAGTTGCTCAAAGGTCTGGCGTTGACTGGCCGTTATGCTTTTCGTCGCAAGGTAACGATACAGTTCCCTGAGGAAAAGACGCCCTTGTCCCCGAGATTCAGGGGTCTGCATGCCCTTCGCCGTTATGAAAACGGTGAGGAGCGCTGCATTGCCTGCAAATTGTGCGAAGCCGTGTGCCCTGCCATGGCGATCACCATCGAATCAGAAGTGCGCGACGACGGCTCCCGCCGGACCAGTCGCTATGACATCGACCTGACAAAGTGCATTTTCTGTGGCTTTTGTGAAGAAAGCTGCCCGGTCGACTCCATCGTCGAAACCCATATTCTCGAGTATCACGGTGAGAAACGCGGCGACCTGTATTTCACAAAAGAGATGTTATTGGCTGTTGGCGATCGGTACGAGAACGAGATTGCCGCCAGCAAGGCCGCAGATGCCAAGTACCGTTAAGCGGACGCTAGAGAGAAATTAAATTCATGGATGTCAAAACTGGTCTGTTTTACGTTTTTTCTGCTGTGCTGCTCTTTGCCGCATTTCGGGTGATCACGGCCCGTAACCCGGTTCATGCAGCCCTGTTCCTGGTGCTTGCTTTTTTTCAGGCTGCCATGGTTTGGATGCTGCTGAAAGCTGAGTTTCTGTCCATCACGCTGGTGCTGGTCTATGTGGGTGCAGTGATGGTGCTTTTTCTGTTCGTCGTGATGATGATGGACATCAATGTAGACAGTATTCGGCAAGGCTTTTGGAAGCACTTCCCCTTGGCAGCGGTGGTAGGCGTGGTCATCGCACTGGAAATGGCCGCTGTGTTGATGGGTGGCTTTCGCGGTAGCGAAGCTCCAAGCGGTTTGGCCGTTCTCGATGCGTCAGGGGTGGAGATCTCCAATACCCGGGCGCTGGGCATGCTTCTCTATTCCGAGTATGTCTACCCGCTCGAAATAGCGGCAGCGATTTTGTTGGTTGCCATGATTGCAGCTATTGCGCTGACTTTGCGTCAGCGCAAGGACAGCAAGTTTGTCAGCCCCTCTGACCAAGTCCGTGCCAAAGCCAAAGATCGTATGACCGTCATCAAGATGGAGCCGACCCAGGCAGCTAAAGAAATCATCACGCCCACCAGTGAAAACAACGCGACTGCGGAGAAAAAGTCATGACATTGACGCTTGGTCACTTTCTGTCACTGGGCGCCATGCTGTTCGCGCTGTCGGTGATCGGAATTTTTTTGAATCGCAAGAACCTGATTGTCTTGCTCATGGCCATCGAGTTGATGCTCCTGGCGGTAAATACAAATTTTGTGGCTTTTTCATACTACCTGGGTGACATGCACGGTCAGGTCTTCGTGTTCTTTATTCTGACCGTGGCAGCTGCCGAGTCGGCGATTGGTCTGGCGATTTTGGTGCTTTTGTTCCGCAACAAGTCCTCCATCAATGTCGATGAACTCAACACGCTCAAGGGTTAAAGAAAATGAGTCAAACCCTTAACGCTTCAACCCTTTTGGCAGTGCCTATGGCCCCGTTGGTGGGTGCCGTGCTGGCCGGTATTCTCGGCACCAAATTTGGCGGCAACTGGATTGGTCGCCGTCTGTCCCACACCATCACGATTTTGGGCGTACTGATCTCGTTCATTCTGTCGGCGATGGTCCTCAAGAATGTCGCGCTGGATGGTGCTCGTTTCAACGAAACCCTCTACACCTGGATGGTGGTGGGTGGCCTGAAGATGGAGATCGGCTTTTTGGTCGATGGTCTGTCGGCGATGATGATGTGTGTGGTGACCTTCGTCTCCTTGATGGTGCAGATCTACACCATTGGGTACATGGAGGAAGATGAGGGCTACAACCGTTTCTTTGCCTACATCTCGCTGTTCACGTTCTCCATGTTGATGCTTGTCATGAGCAACAACATGCTGCAGCTCTTCTTTGGATGGGAGGCTGTCGGCTTGGTGTCCTACCTGTTGATTGGATTCTGGTTCAATAAACCTACCGCCATATTTGCCAATATGAAGGCCTTTTTGGTTAATCGGGTCGGCGATTTTGGTTTCATCCTGGGAATCGGATTGATCGTTGCCTATGCTGGCACGCTCAACTACACGGAAGCTTTTATCCGGGCCCCAGAGTTGGCGAAATTGACATTCCCGGGCACCGAATGGATGCTCGTGACGGTCATTTGTATTTGTCTGTTTATTGGTGCCATGGGCAAGTCGGCCCAGTTTCCTTTGCATGTCTGGCTGCCGGACTCGATGGAAGGTCCTACCCCCATCTCTGCTTTAATTCATGCAGCGACTATGGTGACTGCCGGTATCTTCATGGTGGCGCGCATGTCGCCGCTGTTTGAGCTGAGCGACACAGCACTGAATTTCATTCTGGTAATCGGAGCCATTACGGCGCTGTTCATGGGCTTTCTTGGCATCATTCAGAACGACATCAAACGGGTGGTGGCGTACTCGACCCTGTCTCAGTTGGGATACATGACAGTGGCTCTGGGCGCTTCGGCTTATTCGGTCGCGGTTTTCCATCTGATGACCCATGCCTTTTTCAAGGCACTGCTGTTCCTCGCGGCTGGCTCGGTCATCATGGGCATGCACCACAACCAGGACATTCGCTGGATGGGTGGTGTTCGCAAGTACATGCCCATCACCTGGATCACGACCTTGTTAGGTTCGCTGGCCTTGATCGGTACACCTTTGCTTTCTGGCTTTTACTCCAAGGATGAGGTCATCATGGCAGTCAAGGCCAGTGCCTTGCCCGCAGCTGGGTTCGCCTATTTCGCGGTGTTGGCAGGGGTGTTTGTTACGGCGTTCTATTCATTCCGGATGTATTTTTTGGTGTTTCATGGCAAAGAACGATTTGATCAAAACCCGGATGCCCATCACGGAAGTCACGGTGACCACGGCCATCACGATGATCACCATGCGCCACATGAATCGCCTTGGGTCATTACTGTTCCCTTGATTTTGCTGGCGATTCCCTCCGTGGTGATTGGTTTCCTGATGATCCAGCCCATGCTGTTTGGGGATTTCTTCAAAGACGCAATCTTTGTGAATGCAGAGATACACAAGGCGATGAGTATTCTGAGCGACGAATTTCATGGCCCTGCCCAACTCGCCTTGCATGGTTTGATGACTGCACCGTTCTGGTTGGCGGTGGCAGGTGTTGCATCTTCTTATTACCTGTACATTGTTAATCCTGCGTTGCCAGCGTCGATCAAGGCCCGTGTTCAACCGCTCTACACACTGCTGGAGAACAAGTATTACCTCGACTGGTTCAATGAAAACGTGTTGGCACGCGGCGCCCGTGCCTTAGGAACTGGTTTGTGGAAGGTGGGAGACCAGACCCTGATTGATGGTGTGTTGGTTAACGGTTCCTGGAAAGCCGTTGGTTGGGTGTCCGGCCTCGTGCGGCGCTTGCAGTCGGGCTACCTTTACCACTATGCCTTGGTGATGATTTTGGGTATTTTTGTGCTGATGACGTATTTCGTCTGGCTCAAGTAGGAGAATAAAAAAAATGGGTTTGTTGAGCCTGGCTATCTGGACGCCGATAATTTTCGGCGTTGTTCTGCTAGCACTCGGTCGGGATGATCAAGCACACACTGTGCGCTGGATTTCCCTGGTCGGTGCGATCACCAGTTTTTTGGTGACCTTGCCTTTGTATGACGGCTTCAAACTGGGAACTGCGGCCATGCAGTTTGTCGAGAAGGCGCCGTGGATCGAACGCTTTAATGTCAATTACCACCTTGGCGTGGATGGCATCTCATTCTGGTTTGTTTTGTTGACTGCGTTCATCAATGTGGTGGTGGTGATTGCCGGATGGGAAGTGATCACCCGTCGTGTGAATCAGTACATGGGTGCTTTCCTTATTTTGAGCGGCCTCATGATAGGGGTGTTCTGTGCCTTGGATGGCATGCTGTTCTATGTGTTCTTTGAGGCCACCTTGATCCCGATGTACTTGATCATTGGTATTTGGGGCGGTCCAAACAAGATTTATGCCGCCTTCAAGTTCTTTCTGTACACCTTGCTGGGTTCATTGTTGATGCTAATTGCATTGATCTTTCTGTACACCAAGTCAGGCGGGAGCTTTGATCTCGCGGTATGGCACAAATTGCCATTGGCTGGAACCACGCAGACACTGCTGTTTTTTGCGTTCCTGGCCGCTTTCGCTGTGAAGGTGCCTATGTGGCCCGTTCATACGTGGTTGCCCGACGTTCACGTAGAAGCCCCTACAGGTGGCTCCGCTGTGTTGGCGGCCATCATGCTGAAGCTTGGTGCCTACGGTTTTCTGCGTTTCTCCATGCCGATTGCGCCCGACGCCGCCCGGGAGTGGGCCTGGTTGATGATCGCCCTGTCGTTGATCGCCGTGATCTACGTTGGTATGGTGGCGCTCGTTCAAAAAGACATGAAGAAATTGGTGGCCTATTCGTCGGTCGCTCATATGGGGTTCGTCACGCTGGGGTTCTTTATTTTCAATGACCTGGGTGTCTCCGGCGGAATTGTCCAAATGATTGCGCACGGTTTTGTATCGGCTGCGATGTTCTTGTCGATCGGTGTGTTGTACGACCGCATGCATTCGCGGGAAATTGCGAGTTATGGCGGCGTGGTCAACACGATGCCCCGATTCACGGCGTTTGCTTTGTTGTTCGCCATGGCCAATTGTGGTTTGCCGGGAACTGCCGGGTTTGTAGGCGAATGGATGGTGATTTTGGGAGCGGTCAAGTACAACTTCTGGATCGGCTTCGCTGCTGCGAGTGCTTTGATCTTCGGTGCCGCCTACACATTGTGGATGTTCAAGCGCGTATATCTCGGGCCAGTTGCAAACGACCACGTCAAGTCATTGGTCGACATCAACAGCCGGGAGTTCTTCATGTTGTCCCTGCTGGCGATTGCTGTGCTTTTTATGGGTATTTATCCAAAGCCGTTCACTGATGTCATGGATACGTCGGTCGCTGAGTTGCTCAAACACGTCGCTTTATCCAAACTGAATTGATCAGTCTGAATTGGCCTCATTGAATTAAGAGATAGAAAATGATCGACAAACTCAGTTGGATTTCGGTTTATCCTGAAATCATCCTGCTCGTCATGGGCTGCGTCATTGCCTTGGCAGATTTGGGTGTGAAGAGCCCGCGCCGTACTGGCACTTATGTGCTGACCCTCGTTACTTTGGCTGTTGTGGCGGCCTTGCAAGCGATGTACGCCAGTGGAGGCTCGACCATTTATGGCTTTGGCAACATGGTGGTTAGTGACCAGATGGGCAATTGGCTGAAGTGCTTCGCCACCCTGGCTGTCATGGTCACCTTGGTCTATGGCCGCCCTTACGCTGCCGATCGCGACATGTTGCGAGGCGGGGAAATCTTTTCCTTGAGCGTCTTCGCCTTGCTGGGTATGTTTGTCATGATTTCCGGCAACAATTTCCTGGTGATCTATATGGGGTTGGAGTTGCTGACTCTGTCGAGCTATGCGCTGGTCGCTCTGCGTCGGGACAATGCCACCGCTACTGAGGCGGCGATGAAGTATTTTGTGCTGGGTGCCATGGCGTCCGGATTCCTGCTTTACGGTTTGTCCATGATGTACGGCGCCACAGGATCATTGGATGTGAATGAGGTGTTCAAGGCCATCAACTCCGGGCAAGTCAAGCACCAAGTGCTTGTGTTTGGTCTCGTGTTCGTGGTGGCAGGCCTGGCTTTCAAACTCGGTGTGGTCCCGTTTCACATGTGGATTCCCGACGTCTATCAGGGTGCTCCAACTGCAGTGACCTTGTTGATTGGTGGAGCACCCAAACTCGCAGCATTCGCTATCTTTATTCGTCTGTTGGTGGAGGGCATGTTGCCATTGGCATTTGACTGGCAGCAGATGTTGATGGTGCTGTCCATTGGATCCTTGTTGATTGGTAACCTCGCCGCTATCGCGCAGACCAATCTCAAACGCATGCTGGCGTTCTCAACAATTTCCCAGATGGGTTTTGTGCTGCTCGGACTCATGTCCGGGGTGGTCAACGGCAACATCAATTCAGCAGTGAACGCGTACAGCTCTTCGATGTTCTACGTCATTACTTACGTCTTGACGACTCTGGCCAGTTTTGGTGTGATCCTGTTGCTTGCCCGCGATGGTTTTGAGAGCGAAGAAATCTCGGACTTCGCCGGGCTGAATCAACGCAGTCCGCTCTACGCCGGAGTGATGGCCATTTGCATGTTCTCACTGGCAGGCATACCACCGATGGTGGGTTTCTATGCCAAGCTGTCGGTGTTGCAGGCCTTGATTGCTTCAGGGCAGACGATTCACATCGGATTAGCAGTATTTGCCGTCTTCATGTCCTTGGTTGGTGCTTTTTACTATCTGCGTGTGGTGAAGGTCATGTATTTTGATGAACCCATCACGGCCAGCACGGTGTCTGCCCCTCTGGATGTCCGCACGGTATTGGCAATCAATGGTGGGCTGGTTTTGGGCTTCGGTTTGTTGCCCGGTGGCTTGATGGCTTTGTGTGCCAACGCGATCGTGCAGATGTTAGGCACCTGATTCGCTAGTTTCTTGGTTCTGCGTCTGTGTCCCAAACCGTCTCTGTCTGGCTGGTGGTGCTGCTTGCTTTCTTTGGAGCCAACTTTCCCTTTGCAAGTACCCGCTTGCTGGGCGTCTTTAAGCCTTCCCAGCCCAAGACGCTGGGTACTCGGCTGATCGAATTGGTTTTTCTCTATGGGTTGGTAGGCGGGCTTGGTTTGCTGCTCGAAAATCAGGTTGGTCAAATTGCGCCTCAGGGTTGGGAGTTTTATGCCATTACAGCGACGCTGTTCCTGACATTTGCTTTCCCTGGATTTGTTTACCGTTACCTGTTCAAGCACCGGGATTAGAAAGTTTGGCCACCATGCAGGACACGCACTTGATTGAAAAGACTCTGAGCAGTGAAGAGTTGTTCAAAGGGCGGTTTTTGCACGCGGTTCGAGACACGGTAGCCCTGCCTGACGGCGCTGTCAGCACCCGTGAGTACATACGGCATCCGGGTGCTGTGATGATCATTCCCCTTCTGATTGATGCGGCAACAGGCGAAGTCAGGCTGGTGCTGGAGCGCCAGTACCGGCATCCTGTTGGCCAGGTCATGATCGAATTCCCTGCAGGCAAGCTTGATCCG